>NZ_JBHXJQ010000006.1:0-13433 GCF_042722305.1 Microbacterium sp. NPDC058389 | reverse complement strand
GGGGGGGGGGGGGGGGGCGGGGGGGCGGGGTTGGTGTGGGTTGTGTGGTGTTGGGGGGGGGGGGTGGGCCGGGCCGGGCCCGCGGGGCGGCGGCCCGGGACCGTGGGATCACTTGATCGCGTCGACCGCGGCCTGGGCCTTCTCGCGGAGAGCGTCCGAGATGGGGGCGCTGCCGGCGTTCGTCGCCGCGGCGTCCTGGCCCTCGGCGCTGATCGCCGTGTTGAAGAAGCCCTGGACGAGGGCAGCCGTGTCGGCGTCCTCATACTCGGCGCAGCCGATCAGGTAGCTGATCAGGATGACCGGGTAGGCGCCGGCCTCCGTGGTGGTGCGGTCGATCTTGATGGCGAGGTCGGTGGCCGCGCGGCCGTCCTCGATGGGCGAGGCGTCGGCGGTGATCGCCGCGCCCTCGGCCGAGTGGCCGACCCATTCGTCGCCGACCTGCACGTTCACCGACGAGAGGTCGCCGGCCTGCGACGAGTCGGCGTAGCCGATCGTGCCCGAGCCCGCCTTGATGGCGTTGACGACGCCCGAGGTGCCCTGAGCGGCCTCGCCGCCCTGGATCGGCCACTCCTCGACCGAGCCGTACGACCAGGCGCTGCCGCCGGTGGCCGACAGGTAGTCGGTGAAGTTGCCCGTGGTGCCCGACTTGTCGGAGCGGTGCACCGGCGAGATCGCCAGGTCGGGCAGGTCGACGCCGTCGTTGGTGGCGGCGATCGCCGGGTCGTTCCAGTTGGTGATCGTGCCGGCGAAGATGCCCGCGAGGGTCGCCGGGTCGAGGTTCAGCTCGTCGACACCGTCGACGTTGAACACGATCGCGATCGGCGAGATGTAGGCGGGGATCTCGACGAGGTCCGAGCCGTCGGCGCACGCGCCGAAACCGCCCGCGGCGATCTCGTCGGTCTTGAAGGCGCGGTCGGAGCCGGCGAACTGCACGGCGCCCGACTGGAAGGACTCACGGCCGGTGCCCGAGCCCTGCGGGTCGTAGTTGATGGTGACGTCGGGGTTGGCCGTCTGGACGAGCTGGGTCCACGACTGGATCGCGACCTGCTGCGACGTGGCGCCCGAGCCGTTGAGCGTGCCCGTGAGCTTGGGTGCGTCCGAGGTGGCGGACGGCGTGTCGCTCGGGGTCTCGTTCGAGGCGCAGCCTGCGAGGGCGAGGGCCGCGATCGCGGCGACAGCGCCCAGCTGGGCGAAGCGAGAGATCTTCACTGTGTGAATCCTTCACGTGTCAGGGGTGAGGCCTGGTGCAGGCCTGCGGGTACGAAGCCCGGTGCGGGTTCGCTCTGAAACGTAGGCTCGGACTCTTAAGAGACTGCGCTGCGCGGGTGAACGGAAGGTGAACGGGAAGAGGTGTGCTGGGTGCGCCGGCGCGGAATGGCGGCGAGCACGTCAGACCTGCGGCTCGTGCGTCTCGATCGTGACGATGCCCGAACCCGGGTTCGCCACCGACAGGTGCACGACCGAGAACGCTCCCGGCTCCAGCGCGGAGGCGCTGCCGAGATACGAGCCGCGCAGCGTGCCGGTCGCGAGCGCCAGCTCGCTCAGGATGTCGGGCAGCACGGGGCCGTGGCTGCACAGCACGGCGGGCTTGCGCGACCGCACGCGCTCGCCGATGATCGTGCGCGCGTCGGAGCGGCCGTCCTCCCAGGCGTCCTGGCTGATGAGCTTCGTGGTGTCGATGCCGCGTCCCAACGACTCCGCGAGGGGGGCCACCGTCTTCATGCACCGTACGGCCGGGCTCGACAGGATCCGGCGCACGCCGAACGCGCGCAGCGGGCCGACGATGGCGCGGGCCTGCTTCTTGCCGCGAGAGGTCAGCGGGCGCGCGGCGTCCTTGCCCTCCCACTCCTCGCGGGCGAGGGCTTTCGCATGGCGCAGCGCGACGATGGGGAAGGTGCGCAGCACCCCCTCGTCCACCAGCCGCAGGAAGTTCTCGATGATCTCGACGTCGACCGGGTAGCTGAGCCGTGAGATCGCCTTCTTCGGCGTGACCCACTCGATGGCCGCGATCTCCTTGTTCGGCACGAACTCGCTGACGCGGATCGCGTCCTCGGTGGCCTCCGCGGCCCAGTAGTGCACGATCTTGGTGCGCTTGCTCGGAAGCCGATAGCGCGAGACGCCGACGGGGACGCCGAGCGAGACGCGGATGCCGGTCTCTTCGTGGATCTCGCGCACGGCCGTCTCGGCGAGCATCTCGCCGGGGTCGACCTTGCCCTTGGGCAGCGTGACGTCGCGGTACTTCGTGCGGTGGATGAGCAGGACGCGCAGCTTCTCGTCGACGATGCGCCAGACCACGCCACCTGCCGCGTACACCGCGGTCTCGGTCATCGCACCGCCCGTGCGCGCCGGCGGCGCTGCACGTTGGTCATGGTGCGGTCCTGGATGTCCAGCAGCGGCCGGCCGTCGGTGTCCTCATGGTGCCGGACCCATTCGCCGTCCGAGCCGAGATGCCACGAGCTCGTCCTGTCGCTCATGGCGAGCGTGAAGAGGTCGTCGAGCTCCTTGACGTGCGCGGGGGAGGACACGCGCACGAGCGCCTCGACCCGGCGGTCGAGGTTGCGGTGCATCATGTCGGCGCTGCCGATGTAGACGACCGGCTCGCCGTCGCCGCCGAACGCGAAGATGCGCGAGTGCTCGAGGTAGCGACCGAGGATGGAGCGCACCGTGATGTTCTCGCTCATGCCTTCAACGCCGGGCTTGAGCGCGCAGATCCCGCGCACCCACACCTCGACCTTCACACCCGCCTGGCTGGCGCGGTACAGCGCGTCGATGATCTGCTCGTCGACCATCGAGTTGACCTTGATGCGCACGCTCGCCGGCCTTCCGGCCAGGGCGGTGCGGCGCTCCTTGTCGATGAGGCGCAGCAGCCCCTTGCGCAGGTGGAGGGGCGCGACGAGGAGGCGCTTGAACTTCTTCTCGATCGCGTAGCCGCTCAGCTCGTTGAACAGGCGGGTGAGGTCCCGGCCGACCTGGTCGTCGGCGGTGAACAGACCGAAGTCCTCGTAGATGCGGCTGGTCTTGGGGTTGTAGTTGCCCGTGCCGACGTGACTGTAGCTGCGCAGCACGCCGTTCTCCTCCCGGATGACCAGCGCGAGCTTGCAGTGGGTCTTCAGCCCCACGAGGCCGTACACGACGTGCACGCCCGCCTTCTCGAGCTTGCGCGCCCACACGATGTTGTTCGCCTCGTCGAAGCGCGCCTTGATCTCGACGAGAGCCAGCACCTGCTTGCCGGCCTCGGCCGCGTTGATCAGCGCCTCGACGATGGGGCTGTCGCCCGAGGTGCGGTACAGCGTCTGCTTGATGGCGAGCACGTGCGGGTCCTTGGCCGCCTGCTCCAGGAACGCCTGCACGCTCGTCGCGAACGACTCGTACGGGTGGTGCACCAGCACGTCGCCCTTGCGGATCGCGGCGAAGATGTCGGCGCGCTCGTTGTTGTCGCCCGGCTGGAACGCCAGTGCCGTCGTCGGCAGGTGGGGCTTGAAGTGCAGGTCCGGCCGGTCGATGCGGGCGAGGTCGAACAGTCCGCGCAGGTCGAGCGGGCCGGGGAGGCGGTAGACCTCCTGCTCGGTGATGTCGAGCTCCTTGATGACGAGGTCGAGGGTGACGTCGTCCATGTCGTCGGTGATCTCGAGGCGGATCGGCGGGCCGAAGCGGCGCCGCAGCAGTTCGGCCTCGAGCGCCTGGATGAGGTTCTCGGTCTCGTCCTCCTCGATCACCATGTCTTCGTTCCGCGTGAGGCGGAACGCATGGTGGTCGAGCACCTCCATGCCCGGGAAGAGGTCGTCGAGGTGGTTCGAGATGAGGTCCTCGAGCGGGAGGTAGCGGACCGTTCCGCCGACGGGAGGCAGCTCGACGAATCGGGGGAGCATCGGCGGCACTTTGAGGCGTGCGAACTCCTGGCGGCCCGTGCGGGCGTTGCGGATGCGGATCGCGAGGTTCAGCGACAGGCCCGAGATGTACGGGAACGGGTGGGCCGGGTCTACCGCGAGCGGCATCAGGACGGGGAACACCTGCGCCTGGAAGTAGTCGTACAGCTGCGCGCGTTCGTCGGCGTCGAGCGAGTCGTACGAGACCACCTGGATGCCGGCATCCACGAGCGCCGGCTTGACGAGCGACGTCCAGGCTTCAGCGTGGCGCAACTGCAGCCGATGCGCCTCGTCCGAGATCTCGGCGAGCACGTCCACCGGCGACGTGCCCACGTTCGTCGGGACGGCCAGGCCGGTCATGATGCGGCGCTTGAGACCCGCGATGCGCACCATGAAGAACTCGTCGAGGTTGCTGGCGAAGATCGCGAGGAAGTTCGCGCGCTCCAGCACGGGCAGGTTCGGGTCTTCGGCGAGCTCGAGCACGCGCTGGTTGAAGGCGAGCCAGCTCAGCTCGCGATCCAGGTAGCGATGGTCCGGCAGCTGGGAGTCGAACTCCTCCGACATGTCGAAGTCGTCGTCGTCCGCATCTCCCAGGCCCGTGTCGAGCACCTCGGGTTCGATCATCCCCTCATCATTGCAGGGTCATGTGACCGGAGTGTGAACGAGACGGAATGGCGCGCGCGGAGGCATCCTTCGCCACGGGCGCTGTCCGGTGCTACGCCTCGGTCTTCTCGCGGGGTGCGGGTTCGGGCTCGTCCTCGTACACGTTGAAGCGGTAGCCGACGTTGCGCACGGTGCCGATGAGCTGCTCGAGGTCGCCGAGCTTGGCGCGCAGGCGCCGCACGTGCACGTCGACCGTGCGGGTGCCGCCGAAGTAGTCGTAGCCCCACACCTCGCTCAGCAGCTGCTCGCGCGTGAACACGCGTGACGGGTGCGTGGCGAAGAAGTGGAGGAGCTGGAACTCCTTGTAGGTGAGGTCGAGCGGCTTGCCGTGCACCTTCGCGGAGTAGGACGACTCGTCGATCGTGATCCCCGAGGTCTGCACGCGCGTCGACACCTGCTCGGCGGACTGCCGTCCGACGGCGAGACGGATGCGCGCGTCGACCTCGGCGGGGCCGGCCGTCATGAGGATGACGTCGTCGACGCCCCAGTCCGGCGACACCGCGGTGAGACCGCCCTCGGTGACCACCAGCAGCAGCGGTGCGTCCAGGCCCGTCGTGTTGAGGATCTTGCACAGCGACTTGGCGCCGACGAGGTCGACGCGGGCGTCGACCATGATGATGTCGGCACTCGGCGCGTTGACCAGCTGAGCGGGCTCGGCGGGGATCTGGCGCACGCGGTGACTCAGCAGTTCGAGCGAGGGCAGGACAGGACCGCCGCCGTGTGTGGAACTGAGAACCAGGAGCTGGGCCAAAGGATCGCCTTCCCGGCGTGCGGGGGCACGCCGCGAACCCCAGTGTAGAGCGCGCGGGGGTGCTCGTTTCGCCGCGGGTCGGTCAAGGGCGTTCCGGACGCCGACGTCGGATGCGTCGACGGCGGCGATGGGGGATGATGGCGGGGTGGCCGTGCCTGAACTCGCTCCTCGCCGCACCCTCGGCGGCATCATCGCCGTGTGGGTCTTCGCAGCGCTGATCGCGATCGCCGTCGGCATCTTCTCGACGCCGGACTGGCGCGCCGCATGGCTGGGAGTCGGGCTGGGGGGATGCCTCATCGCCGCGTTCGCCGTGCAGCTGTGGTCGGGACGTGCGGCGGGGTTCACCGAGCGGGTCGCGGCGAGCGTCCTGGGTGCCGCGCTCGTGATGGGGGTCATCAGCCTCGGGTTCGGACTGGCCGCCCTCGTACCCGGATGAGCCCGGCTCACGGTTAGACTTCACGTCATGGATACCGTCGCGCTCGAACTGTTCTTCGTGGGCCTGCTCGGACTCGCATCGCTGTCGATCGTGTTCGTCTCCGTGGTGGTCGTCAAGAACCTGTACCGCGGCCAGCGCTGACGGGTCGCGTCGTGCTCGAGATCCCGACCGACCTGCCCGCGGAGCTCGTTCCGCTGTCGTGGCTCATCGGCGTGTGGGAGGGCACCGGCGTCATCGACTACGGCGACCACGCCTACACCGGTGAGTTCACCCACCGCGTGAGCTTCAGCCATGACGGCGGCGACTACCTGAACTACTCGGCCGAGGCCTGGATCGACGATCCCGACGATCCGGAGAAGCGGACACGCCTGGTGGCCGAGCTCGGCTACTGGCGTCTGGCGCGCACCGCGACGGACGCCGACGCGGGCCCCGGTCTGCTCCCTCCGACCGCGGCGCCGATCGTGCGCACAGCCGACGACATCGAGACGCTGCGCAACGACGACGGCGGCTTCGACCTCGAGGTCGCCCTCGTGCACGCGGACGGCGTGAGCGAGCTGTACCTCGGCCAGATCAAGGGCCCGCGCATCGACATCGCGACCGACGCGGTCGTGCGCCCGGCCGGTGCCAAGTCCTACGCCGCGGCGACGCGCATGTACGGCCTCGTCGACAGCCACCTGCTGTGGGCGTGGGATATCGCCGCCCTGGGCTTCGAGCTCGGCGCGCACGCGTCGGCCCGCCTCGCCAAGGCCGACTGATGGGCGACGTCTTCTCCGCCGTCCCCGGCGCCGTCTTCGACGAGTCGGGGCTGCAGCATGTCGGCAACCCGCTCGTCGAGCAGCGGCGTCTCGCGGACGGCGCCGCTCTGGCGCCGCGCGCGGATCGCGCCGTCATCGCGGTTCCGGGCGAGGACCGCCTCACGTGGCTCGACTCCCTGTCGTCGCAGGCGCTGGCCCGCCTGCAGCCCGGCGCAGGCACCGAGCTGCTGATCCTCGACCCGCAGGGCCACGTCGAGCACGCGGCATCCGTCCTCGACGACGGCGAGACCACGTGGCTGATCGCCGATCGCGCCGACGCCGAGGGGCTGTACGACTGGCTGCGCAAGATGCGGTTCCGCCTGCGCGTCGACCCGCGCATCGCGGACGAGTACGCCGTGATCGGCGGCACCCCGGCCGCGCTCGAGCGCGTGTCGGCCGCGACGCCGTCGGGCGTGCCGCTGGTGTGGCGCGACCCGTGGCCCGACGTCGCCCCGGGCGGCTGGGCGTACGCGCCCGTCGACCCGCATCCCGGTGCCGAGCGCGACTGGGCCGAGGCGATCGTCACGCGTGACGAGGAGGCGCGGATCGCGGATGCCGCCGCCCGCGGCGACCTGCACCTCGCGGGACTCGCGGCGGTCGAGGCGCTGCGCGTGGCAGCCTGGCGCCCGCGGTGGTCGACGGATGTCGACGAGCGCGCGCTGCCGCACGAGCTGGACTGGCTGCGCACCGCGGTGCACCTCGACAAGGGCTGCTATCGCGGTCAGGAGACCATCGCCAAGGTGCACAACCTCGGGCACCCGCCCCGGCGCCTCGTGGCGCTGCAGCTCGACGGCTCGGGGAGCGTGCTGCCCGAGCACGGTGCGGTCGTCCGCGTCGGCGACGACGAGGTCGGCAACGTGACCTCGGCGGCCCTGCATTACGAAGAAGGACCCATCGCGCTCGCCGTCGTGCGCCGGTCGACCCCGGTCGACGCGGCACTCACCGTCGACACCGCGGATGGCCCGGTCGCGGCGGCCCAGGAGGTCGTCGTGCCGCCCGACGCGGGGCGCACCGCGAACGTGCCGCGCATCCCGAGGCTCGGGCGCCGCCAGGCTGCGCAATAGGCCGGCCGTGAGCGGCGACGGCGAGACGGCCCCGATCACCCAGGCTCTGCCGACGGGGTGGCGCACGCGCCTCGACCTGCGTCCGCAGCTGGCCCGCGTGCGCGGGTCGGCGATCGCGATCGTGCAGATCGTGGTGGCGGCGACGGCGGCCTGGGCGTTCGCGCACTACGTGGTCGGGCATCCCGCACCGCTGCTGGCGGCGACCGTCACGATCTCCAGCCTGGGGCTGGTCCGCGACGCACGGCCGCGCCGCGTGCTCGAGACCGTGATCGGCATGCTCGTCGGCATCCTCGTCGCGGAGGGCTTCGTCGTCGTGGTCGGCCCGGGGTGGTGGCAGCTCGCGCTGGCGCTCGCGGCGACGCTGTTCGTCGCGCGGTTCCTGTCGCCGTACCCGCCCTTCGCGATCATGGCCGGCATCCAGGCGTCGATCGTGATGTCGCTGCCCGCCTCGCAGCCGTTCTCGCGCCTCGTCGACGGGATCATCGGGGGCATCGCCGCGCTCGTGGTGACCGCCCTCATCCCGCGCAATCCGCGGCGGGAGGAGGCCCGTGACGGGCACGCCGTGTTCGCCGCGGCCGACGACGCCGCCCGCACCGTGGTGCAGGCGCTGCGCCGAGGCGACGCCCTGCGCGCGACGCGCGGGCTCGAGAAGGCGCGGGCGATCGCGCCGCGTGTCGACGAGTGGCGTGCCTCGCTCGACTCGGGGCTCGCGGTGGCAGGGTTCTCGCCGTGGCTGCGCCCCCAGCGGGCGGAGCTGCGGCGCCATCACACCGTGCTGCAGGCCGTGGACTTCGCGACCCGCAACCTGCGCGTGGTCGCCCGCCGGGCCGTGTACCTGTGCGACGACGGCGTGCGTCGCCCCGTGCCGGCGGAGCTCCTCGCCGAGCTGATGCGTGCCGCCGGACTCGTGGGCGACAGCCTCGACGACATCTCGATGCAGCCCGTCGCCCGCGAGGCCGTGCGGGCGGTGGCGGCGCGCCTGGATCCCGCGGCGATCCTCCCCGACGGCTCGCTCAGCGAGCAGAACCTCGTGACCTCGCTGCGCCCGCTGGCGGTCGATCTGCTCACCGCCACGGGTATGCCCGGCGACGAGGCGCGCGCGGTCCTTCCCCGCGTGTAGCCCGCGCTGCAGGGCGCAGCCGGGGCGAGCGGTGGATGCCGCACCCCGCGGCATCGGCCTGTCGACGTCGTGCGTTCTCGCCGAGACCGCACGACGTCGGCGCGGACAACGTGCGGACTCGGCGAGAACGTGCGTCATCGACGCTGCACGGGACCGGTGCACAGGGCAGACGTCAGCGCGGCGCGACGGCGCTCCACGGCACCGTGACCTCGCCCAGACGCCAGCGGGAGCGCTCCATGAGCGGCCAGCCGGCGGCATGCACGGCGGCCAGCGCGGTGCGCCAGCGGTGCACCGCGCCGAAGGGCGACACGCTTGCGGCGCGGTCCCATTCGGAGTCCAGCGCCGCGAGGAACGCGTGCACTGGCTCGCCCGGCACGTTGCGGTGGATGAGGGCCTTGGGCAGGCGCTCCGCGGCGATCGACGGATGCTCCAGACCGGCCAGCCGCAGCGACACCGTGAGCGACTGCGGCACGGCGTCCGGCCCGAGGGCGATCCACGTCGCGATGCGGCCGATCTCGTCGCACGTACCCTCCACGAGCAGTCCGCCGGGCGCCAGCCGCGCCGTCATGGCCGCCCACGCGGCGGGGACCTCGGCCTCGTCGTACTGGCGCAGCACGTTCATGGCCCGCACGACGGCGGGGCGCCGGCCGCCCGGTACTGGCACCTCAAAGCCGCCGCGTGCGAACGCCACGCGCGAGTCGGCGGCGAAGGGGGTCGTTCCCGCGCGGACCTGCTCCAGCTGCGCACGTGCGCGACCCACGCGGGCGGGGTCGATCTCCAGGCCCAGCACCTCGACGTCGGGTCGGGTGCGCGCGAGCCGGGCGAACAGCTCGAACGCGGTGACGCCGCTCGCGCCGTACCCGAGGTCGACCACGAGCGGGTCGGCAGCACGGCGCAGCGTCGGGTGCCGCGCGATCCAGCGGTCGATGCGGCGCAGCCGGTTGGTGCCGGTGGTGCCGCGCGTGATCTGCCCGACCGGTCCGCGCGCCATCCCTCCATGATGCCAGCGTCATGCCACGAGGCCTCGCCGCCGTGCGCCGATAACATGGAGGCCATGACCGCGCCCTATACGCTCATCCTCCTCCGACACGGCCAGAGCGAGTGGAACAAGACCAACCAGTTCACCGGGTGGGTCGACGTCCGCCTCACCGAGCAGGGCAAGGCCGAGGCCCAGCGCGGCGGCGAGCTGCTCGCGGAGTCGGGCATACTCCCCGACGTCCTGCACACCTCGGTGCTCAGCCGTGCGATCCAGACCGCGGACATCGCGCTGGACGCAGCCGACCGCCTGTGGATCCCCGTCAAGCGCTCGTGGCGCCTCAACGAGCGCCACTACGGTGCCCTCCAGGGCAAGGACAAGGCGCAGACGCTCGAGGAGTTCGGCAACGAGCAGTTCATGCTGTGGCGCCGCTCGTTCGACGTGCCGCCGCCCCCGCTCCCGGCCGACGACCAGTACAGCCAGGTCGGCGACCCCCGCTACGTCGGCATCGACGGCGAGGTGCCCGACACCGAGTCGCTCAAGATCGTCATCGACCGCATGCTGCCGTACTGGCACAGCGACATCGTGCCCGACCTGAAGGCCGGCAAGACCGTGCTCGTGACCGCTCACGGCAACTCGCTGCGCGGCCTCGTGAAGCACCTCGACGGCATCAGCGACGCCGACATCGCCGAGCTCAACATCCCCACCGGCATCCCGCTGGTGTACCGCCTCGACGAGGACCTGCAGCCGCTCGGTCCGGGCGAGTACCTCGACCCCGAGGCCGCCGCCGCCGGCGCCGCCGCGGTCGCGAACCAGGGCAAGGCCTGATCCAGACGCAGAAGAAGAGCGGATGCCTCGTGACGAGGCATCCGCTCTTCTCTTTGTCGTCGCGCTCGGCGGCGGCCCCCCGACCGCGCCCGGCGACGGTGCCTACAGCTGGTCCGGCGAGACGATGTCGATCGTGTCGGTCGTCGTCGTCCAATCGCCCGTGGACAGATAGGCGACCTTCTTGGCCACCGACACCGCGTGGTCGGCGAAGCGCTCGTGGTAGCGGCTGGCGAGCGTGGCGTCCACCGTCGCGGCCGCCTCGCCCTGCCAGCTGTCGCTGAGCACCTTCTCGAACACCGACAGGTGCAGTTCGTCGAGCCCGTCGTCGGCGTTGCGGATGGTGTCGATGAGAGTCTCGTCCTGCGTGCGCAGCAGCTCGGTGAGCTGGCGGGACACCTCGACGTCGAGCTCGCCCATCTTGAGGAACGTCGACTTCAGGCCCTTGGGGATGGCCCGCTCGGGGAAACGCATGCGGGTGAGTTGGGCGATGTGCTCGGCGATGTCGCCCATGCGCTCCAGCGATGCGCTCATGCGCAGCGCGCTGACGACGATGCGCAGGTCGCGCGCGACCGGCTGCTGGCGGGCGAGGATCTCGATCGCGAGCTCGTCGAGCTCGACCGCCTTCTCATCGATCACCGCGTCGGCCTCGATGACCTCTTCGGCCAGTGCCACGTCGCTCGTGCCGAACGCCCGCGTCGCCTTGTCGATGGCCACCGTGACGAGCTCGGCGATCTCGACGAGTCGCGCTTGCACGTCCTCGAGGGACTGGTGGAAGACTTCGCGCATTCCGATGCACCTTTCGTGGTTTCGGGCAGGCGACTGCCCGCGGCCCCGGCGATTCTCGTCAGAGAAGGTTAACGGACGGTGCCGGGGTGGTGAACACTGGCGGGCACGTGGCGCACCGACCGGGCCGGCGGCGGATCGCGCCCTGGGCGTGCCCCTACGCTGGAACCCATGGACTCCACGCAGCTCGCGCTGCTCGCCCTTCTCGTGGGGGTCATCGTCGGCGGATCGCTGTCCGCCGTGATCGTCGCCGCGCTCCGCGCCCGTGATCGTGCGCGCGTCGAGCAGATCGCGGAGGTTCCCGAGGGCGTGCGCGAGGTCCTCCACGGGATGGACGACGCCGCCGTCGTGGTCGACTCGTCGTTCACCGTCCTTGCCGCATCAGCGGCGGCGACGCCGTTCGAGCTCGTCGAGGGGAGCGCGCTCCCGACCGAGGAGCTGCGATCGCTCGCACGCCGTGTGCGCAGCAGTGAGGCCGTGGTCACCGAGACCTCCGCAACCGAGGACATGAGGCTCCGGCGAGGCGCGCTGCCCGCCGAGCCGCGACTGGTGGCGGTGCGTGCGACCCGCATCTCGGCGCGGCTCACCCTGCTCGTGCTGCGCGACATCACCGAGCGCGAGCGCGTCGAAGAGATGCGGCGCGACTTCGTCGCCAACACGAGCCACGAGCTCAAGACGCCGGTCGGCGCGGTGAGCCTCCTTGCCGAGGCCATCGAGTCGGCGGCCGACGATCCGCCGCAGGTCCGCATCTTCGCCGCGCGGCTGCAGGCCGAGGCATCCCGTCTCGCGCTGCTGACCTCGCGCATCATGAACCTGTCGCGCCTGCAGGCGGCCGACGAGCTGACGCAGCGCGACGTCTCGATCGACGAGGTCGTCGCGTCGGCGCTCGACGCGCACGCCATCCAGGCGGACTCCGCCGGGGTCGAGGTCGTCCGCGGCGGCAGCCGCGGTCTCTACGTGCAGGGCGACGCGCAGGTGCTCAGCGAGGCCGTCGGCAACCTCATCGCCAACGCGATCGCCTACTCGCCGCGCGGCTCGAGCGTGGGCGTCGGCGTGAAGTCCGTCGACGGTGTCATCGAGATCGCCGTGACCGACCGGGGCATCGGCATCGCTGAGGGCGACCAGGACCGGGTCTTCGAGCGGTTCTACCGCGCCGATCCCGCCCGCGCCCGCCGCACCGGCGGCAGCGGGCTCGGCCTGTCGATCGTGAAGCACGCCGTGCAGCGCCACGGCGGCGACGTGCGGCTGTGGTCGCGTCCCGGCCGCGGCTCGACGTTCACGATCCGCCTGCCCGAGTCCGCGGCGCCGGCGACCGAGCCCACGCCCAAGCGCGGTCGCAAGAAGAAGCGCACCGCCCCTGCGAAGCCGGCCGTCGCGCCGGCCCCCGAACCCGCTGCGAATGGAGAACCCGCATGACCCGCGTCCTGATCGTCGAGGACGAGCCAGACCTCGCCGACCCGCTCGCCTACCTCCTGCGTCGCGAAGGCTACGAGGTCGAGATCGCCGAGGACGGCCCGGCTGCGCTCGCGGCCTTCCGCGACCGCGGTGCCGACATCGTGCTGCTCGACCTGATGCTGCCGGGGATGCCGGGTACCGAAGTGTGCCGTCAGATCCGCACCACGTCCGCCGTTCCGATCATCATGCTCACCGCGAAGGACTCCGAGGTCGACATCGTCGTCGGGCTGGAGCTCGGCGCCGACGACTACGTCACGAAGCCGTACTCGGCACGTGAGCTGCTGGCCCGCATGCGGGCCGTGCTGCGCCGCTTCTCACAGATCGACGCCGACCTGGAGGACCGCGTCCTCGAAGGCGGACGCGTCGTGCTCGACATCGACCGCCACACGGTCGCGGTCGACGGCGACGAGATCAACATGCCGCTCAAGGAATTCGAGCTGCTGGAGGTGCTGATGCGCAACGCCGGCCGCGTGCTCACGCGTGGTCAGCTCATCGACCGCGTGTGGGGGAGCGACTACTTCGGCGACACCAAGACGCTCGACGTGCACATCAAGCGCATCCGTTCGCGGATTGAGCAGAACCCGGGCTCGCCCGAGATGCTCGTGACCGTCCGTGGGCTGGGGTACCGTTTCGAGGGCTGAGAACACAGAAGCGGGGGGGGGGGGGCCGCCCCCCCCCCCCGCATGGGGAAACGGGG
>NZ_JBHXJQ010000005.1:227297-272057 GCF_042722305.1 Microbacterium sp. NPDC058389 | reverse complement strand
CCGCCCCATGTGGGTGCAGCAAGGCGATACCGTGCACTGCGACTACGGACCCATGGGAGTGATCGAATGCCGCTTCGTCTGAACCAGACCTTCCGGGACCACCTGGACGCGTCAGACCGCACGCTGATCGGGCTGTGGGCCTGCTCCGGGTCGCCGCTGGTCGCCGAGATCCTCGCCGGATCGGGCGTGGACTGGGTGCTCATCGACATGGAGCACTCCGCCAACACGCTGGAGTCCGTGCTCCAACAGCTGCAGGCCGTCGCCGGCTACCCGGTCACGCCGGTCGTGCGGGTGCCGTACGGCGACGACGTGATCCTCAAACAAGTGCTCGACCTCGGCGCGCAGAACGTGCTCGTCCCCATGGTGGCCACCGCCGAGCAGGCCCGCGAGCTCGTCGCCGGCGTCCGGTACCCACCGCACGGACGGCGCGGCGTCGGCTCCGCACTGTCCCGCTCGGCCCGCTGGAACCGCGTCGACGACTACCTCGCCCACGCCGACCAGCACGTGTCGCTGTTCGTGCAGATCGAGTCCGCCGAGGCGGTCGCCAACGCCGCGGAGATCGCCGCCGTGGACGGCGTCGACGGCATCTTCGTCGGCCCCGCCGACCTCGCCGCCTCCCTCGGCCTGCTCGGCCGGCAGACCCACCCCGACGTCATCGCCGCCGTGGAACGCACGTTCACCGCGGTGCGAGCCGCCGGCACCCCCGTCGGCGTCAACGCCTTCGACCCCGCCGCCGCGGACGCCTACATCACCGCGGGCGCAGCATTCGTCGCCGTCGCGGCCGACGTGTCGCTCCTCGCCCGCAGCACCGAAGCCCTCGCCGCCAGGTTCATCCCCACCCGCCCCGGCGCCGAACGCGCCTCATACTGACCCGCCGGCATCCACTCTGCGCCAGTGCATAGCCGGTGCTGGAATGCTGGACGACGCCGCCGCCGCGCGGCCGAAGGAGAATGACATGACGGACGCCTCGACCACTCCCGCCGCCGCCCCGCGCTCGCAGGGTCCCGATGCGGCGTCGCCGTTCTTCCGCGCCGGCGGCCGCAACCGCTTCACCGCGCGTCGAGGCCGCGTCATCGCGGTGGAGCAGGTCGCGCCGGTGCTGCTGCGGGTGCGGCTGACGGGGCCCGACTTCGCGGACTTCTCGAGCGGCGGTCCGGCAGACCACGTGAAGGTGTTCTTCCCCGACCCCGGCTCCGGCGAACTCGTGGCACCCACCGCGGCCGGCCCCGGCGAGGACGGCATCGTGCGTCCCGACGGCCCGACGCTCGCCCGCGACTTCACGCCGCTGCGCGTGACCCGCACGACGGACGGCGTCGCGCTCGACATCGACTTCTATCTGCACCCCTCACCCGGACCCGCGTCGGGCTGGGCGAGCCGCGCGCAGGCGGGCGACGAGCTCGTGGTCGTCGGACCGCGCGGTTCGCGCGGCGCGCCGCAGGGTGCGGCACGCCTCGTGCTGGTGTGCGACGAGACCGCGCTGCCGTCCGCGACCCGCTGGGCCGCCGAGGTCCCCGCGACGACCACGGTCGACCTGATCGCCGTCACCGCCGGTGACGGCTCGTGGGTCGCCGAGTACGTCTCCTCGACCTCCGGCCGCGACGACGTGCGCATGCACCTGCTGCCACCCGATGATCCCGATGCCCTCGTGCCGGCGGTCGATGCCGTGGGTGTGGATCCCGCGACCTTCCTGTTCGCCGCAGGCGAGGCATCCACCCTCATCCCCCTGCGCCGCCACCTCAAGCGCACGCTCGCCCTCCCGGCCGAGCAGGTGTCGGTGAACGGGTACTGGAAGCGCGGCACCGCCGCGTTCGACCACCACGCCCCGATCGACCCGTCCGACCCGGACTGAGCGCCCTCAGAATACTTCACGAACGGCAGTTGAAAACTCCCGCGGAAACGCTTCCGGCGCTACGATCGCAGCACCGTCCTGAAGCGGAGCAGTGGGGGCGTTTGGGCCGGCGCTTCGGGCATGAACCGAAGGAGCTATCGATGGGCACGAAGAACCTCGCGCTGGTGGTCGGATCGTACGACGACACCTCCGCAGCATCCGACGACTACCAGGCGCTGCGCGGCGGTCAGGACGCCGGAGGCTACGAAGTGATCGGCGCCGTGGTGCTCGTCCGCGGCACGGACGGCAAGGTGCAGGTGCACGAGCACGGCGACAAGACGGTCGGCCACGGTGCCGCGTGGGGTGCCGGAGCGGGCGTGGTGGTCGGGCTGTTCGCCCCGCCGCTGCTCGCTGCGACGGCGGTCGGCGCCGGCATCGGCGCCATCCTCGGCAAGATCAAGAAGAACCGCGACGAGAAGAAGTTCGGCGTCGACGTCGACGAGTACCTCGCCCCCGGAACCTCCGCCGTCGTCGCGGTCGTCGACGACAAGTGGGCCGACAAGGTCGAGAACGCGCTCGCGCGCGCCGACAAGCGCATCAGCAAGGCCATCGACTCCGACGACTACGAGAAGCTCCGCGAGGCCATCGAGAAGTCGGCCGACGACGTCGTGGACCAGATCAACTCAGAGGCCTGACCCGCGGGTATCCCTGACGGGCCGGTGCTCGTCAGGGATGCCGGCGGTGATCCTCGACATCGGGCTCCGCCCGCAGCAGGTCGGCGATCTCCTCCTCCGGGCGCGGAGCGACGTTCTCGTCCTCCTCCAGTTCCGGGATGCTCGGCTCGTCAGCATCCGGAACATGGTCCGGGACGTGGTGCGCGTCGTGAAGAGACACCTCGACTCCTTCGTTCCGTCGTGCTCACAGCGTAGGCGAGGCGTGCGAGGGTGACGAGGGATGCCGGGACCCTCGCGAGTCCGTCGGGCTCTGGTCGCCGGCATCCCGGGCGTGCAGGATGGTCCGCATGAGCGAGGAGTACGCGGTCGTCCGCATGTGGCGCGGAGTCATCCGCACGGCCGACCGGGACGAGTACGTCGACTACGTCGAGCGCACCGGCGTCGAGGAGTACCGGGCCACTCCCGGCAACCGCGACGCGTGGACCCTGACCCGTGAGCTGCCCGACGGCCTGACCGAGATCCTGACCGTCTCGCGGTGGGACGGCTTCGACAGCATCCGGGCCTTCGCGGGCGACGACATCGACCGGGCCGTCTACTATCCCGAGGACGATCGGTTCCTCGTCGAGCGCGACCTCACCGTGCGCCACTACGTGCAGCGCAGCTGACCCGCCGTCAGCAGCGACATCGGAGAAGGGGATGCCGGGGCCGCCGGCATCCCCTCTGCACAGGTCGAGCCGCGACGAGGTGGTCGTTTCGGGTCTGCGCAGACCTCGCCTATACTCCGTCGAAGTATCCCCCCAACATACGGTGCCGTATTCCCCCAGATACGACGACGTATCCCCGAAGCGGGCTCCCCACCCGCCGTCCATCGGAGTGCCAGTGGTTCGAGTGCAGCCGAACACGCCCGCCAACGACAACGCCCCCACCCGTGCCGAGGCGCGCGCCGCGAAGCAGCGAAGGCGTTCGCTGCTTCTGCTGGGCGCCATCGGCGTCCTCGTCGTCGCACTGGTGGTCGTGATCGGCGTCGTGTTCGTGCGCGGCGCATCCGAGGACCCCGAACAGGCTCACCCGCCCGCAGCGGCCGGCGCCTGCCTGCCCGCCGATCTGCGCATCACCGCGGACCCGGGGGTCGCCGACGCCGTCGCGGCCGTCGCGGCCGGCATGGGCGCGGACTGCCCCGACGCGGCCATCACAGCAGAGGACAGCGCGGTGACGGCGACGGCGCTCGCGACCGGGGCCGAGCCGGACTTCGACATCTGGGTGCCCGACTCCGCGATGTGGCCGGCCCGCGCGACCGGCCAGGCCGAGCGCGCCGGGGTGGACGCGGCCGAACTGGTGGTCAGCGACCCCGTCGCCAGCACGCCGGTCGTCTTCGCGGCGACGGAGCCCACGGCCGCCGCGCTCGGCGACGCGGGTGCCGGGTTCGCGAGCCTGGCGCAGCGGGCGGTCGCGGTCGTGCTGCCCGACCCGACGACGGTCGCCGCGAGCTCGGCCGCCCTGCTGGCCCTGCAGACGGCGCTCAACGGCGACGCGCGCACGTTCACGGCGCTCGCACTCGGCCTCGACCCCGGTGTCGTCCCCACCGCGACCGCCGCGCTCGACGCGGTGTCGGCCGCGACGGCGCCGACGATCGCCGTCACCACGGAGCAGGCGGTCCAGGCGTACGACGAGTCCGCGGACGCTCCGCTCGTGCCGATCTTCCCCGCCGATGTGAAGCCGGCGGTGAGCGTGCCGCTCGTGACCGCCGCGGACGCGTCCGATGCCACCGCCGCCGCCGTCACGGCGCTCACCGACGCGATGGCCGACGCGGGCGACGTGCTCGCGGGGTACGGCCTGCGCAACGCCGCCGGCAGCCCGCCGGCCACGGCCTCCGGCGACGCCGAGACCACGATCGCTGCACCCGAGGCCGCAGACAGCGCCAATCAGGCCGAGGCGCTGCGCACGTGGCAGGTGCTCACGGCGCCCTCTCGCATGCTGTCGCTCAACGACGTCTCGGGCTCGATGCTGCAGCCGGTGACGGCCGACATGCGCCGCATCGACCTGTTCGAGCAGGCCGCCGTCCGCGCCGTCAACTCGCTCTCGGCGGATTCGTCGCTGGCGACCTGGGTGTTCTCCAGCCGGCGCATCGGCGGGCAGGACTGGCAGGAGATCGTCCCCTTCGGCTCGCTGGGCGATCCGGCGCACAAGCAGCTGACGATCGACACCGCCAACAACCTCGACAGCCTCGTCGGCGGCGGCACCGGCCTGTACGACAGCGTGCTCGCGGCCGTCACCTACATGCGCCAGACGTACGAGCCCGGCAAGATCAACCTGGTCCTCCTCAACACCGACGGTGTCAACGAGGACGACGACGGGCTCGACTTGCCCGGTCTGCTCGCCGAGCTCGAGAAGCTCCGCGACCCCGCGAAGCCCGTCGCCGTCATCGCGATCGGCTACGGCCCCGACACCGACCAGGCAGCCCTGGAGCAGATCGCCGCCGCCACCGACGGCGCCGCCTACCAGGCGCTGCAGCCGACCGACATCGGCACGGTGCTGATCGACGCCGTCACGCAGCGCGGCTGCCGCCCCAGCTGCGGCTGAACCTCGGGAGAGGTGGATGCCGGGGCCGCCGGCATCCACCCGTCCAGCCTCGGCGAGGCGACGCAGGCCTCGCGGACCGGCCGTGCGCACAGCACAATGGCAGGACCGACACGAGGAGCGTGCCATGACCGGTGACGCGGGGACGACGACGCACGTGATCAAGCCGCTGACGCCCGAGACGTTCCCGGCGTGGCTGGCGCTCGCGCAGAAGCACAACGGCGTGTGGGGCGGATGCTACTGCTCGTACTTCCACGGCGACACGGACGCGACCGTCAAGGACGAGTACGACCGGGCGACCTTCAAGCAGCGGCTGGTGGAGGAAGGCGTCGCACACGCCGCGCTGGTGTTCGAGGGCGACGACGCGATCGCGTGGTGCGAGTACGGCAGCCCCGACGAGCTGCCGGGCATCTATCACCGCAAGGAGTACGACGCGGGTGAGCAGAACCCGGCGCCGTGGCGGATCACGTGCTTCTTCGTCGACCGCGACCACCGGCGTTCCGGTGTCGCGCGCGAGGCCCTCGACGGCGCGCTGGAGCTGATCGCCCAGGCCGGCGGGGGCGAGGTGGTGTCGTTCCCGAACGTGGTCGAGCCCGGCAAGAGGACGTCGTCGTCGTTCCTCCATAACGGCACCCGCGCAATGTTCGAGAAGGCCGGGTTCACGTTCGAGCGGCGCCTCGGCAAGAACAAGACGGTGGTGCGCAGGACGGTGGCGCCCGCCGTTTCGTGATGCGGTCTCGCCGCGCCGGTGTCAGAGACGGTCGACGTCAAGCCTCGGAGTGGTCAGTCGCCGAGCCCGAGGAAGGCCAGTTCGGTGACCCACAGGGTCTTCCGGGGCTCCGTCCGAGGATCGGTGAGATAGATCTCGAAGCGACCGGCCCACGCGTCCCCCGCGTCGGTGGTCACGACGTCGAACGGGAATTCCTGCTCGGCCGCCCACGACTGCAGCAGTCGGTTCGCCTGCAGCGAGTGCCGCTGGTATGCGAGCACGGCGTAGCGCCCCGCAGGCATCGTCCCGGCCGTGACCGGCCCGTCCGGCCGGGCCGACGACACCGCTCCCACCTCGATGTCCATCTCGGCGGCCATGTCGACCGTATGCAGACGCAAGAAGAACGGTCCCTCTGCGTCGGTCCGGTGCGCGTCCAGCCAGCCGATCAGTTCGCGCAGCATGCGGTCCCGCTCGGCGAGCATCCCGCGGAACGGAACGCGCCGACGGATCCCGACGGTGGCACGCTCGGCCCTCGCGGCGATCCGGGGACCGTCGATGATCTCCATGCGTCCATCCCCTCCGAATCTGCCGGCCCCGTCCCGGATCAGCCGAGGCGCTCGAACACCATGGTCGCCTGGATGCGGTCGCCGCCGCCGAAGCCGCCACTGCCGGATGAGGCCGTGCTGATCGTGTGCAGACGGTACCCCAGCGCCGCCTGCGCGTTGATGACCTTCTCGAGCTCGGTGAGGTGCCCGACCCCGAGCCGAAGAGCTTCTCCTTCAGCACGACCTGCAGGACGACGTAGCTCATGCCCGCGGGCGCTGGTCGCGGCTGGGCGCCCGCGACGGCGTCCGCCTGCGCGCGGCTGATCATGCCGTCCAGCCCCGGCTGCGGGGGTGCCGGAGGCTGGACCGACTCCGTCCAGTTCTGGCCGTCCCACCACCTCATCGTCCCGGTGCCGTCGTCGTACCAGCCCGCCTGCGTGTCAGCCATCAGTCCTCGTCTCCGGTCCGCGCGACCTCGATCATCGCACGACCCGTGTGAGGGAGTGGATGCCGGCGGCACCGGCCGCCGGCATCCCTCGTCGTTGCTCGCCCACGCCGATACGACCGTTGATTTCGGCGACGGTCTTCGCGAGGATTCGCCCATGAGCGACAAGACCGATTCCGAGCAGATCGACGACATCATCGCGCAGCTGCCGGGCTGGAAGCACGACACGGTCGTCGCGCTGCGGGCGGCGATCCGGGCCGCCGACCCGGATGCCGTCGAGGCGGTCAAGTACAAGAAGCCGTCCAAGCCGGAAGGAGTCCCGTTCTGGACCCACGACGGAGACGTGTGCTTCATCGACGTGCTCAAGAACGCGGTGAGGCTCACGTTCTCGAAGGGGGCCAGCATGGGCGGCAGCGAACTGTTCAACACTCGGCTCGACAGCAAGGTCGTCCGCGCGATCGACTTCTCCGCAGAGAGCCGCGTCGACGCGCCGGCGATCGAGGCTCTCGTGAAGGAGGCCGCGGAGCTCAACACGGCGCGGTAGGACCGCGTCCGACGACCACGGCGCCCGGACCGCCGGAAGCCTCAGCCCTGGCCAGGCGCTCCGTACTGTCCGCCATCGGGGAGCGGCGGGCAGACGGCCGACGCCGTGAGCGCCGCGACCTCGGCCCGCACGGCGACGTCGTTGCCCGACTTCGCAAGCGTGTAGACGATCCCCTCCTGCGCGCCGGGTGCCGGGATGTAGCCGACGATCGTCGACTCGATGACCATGTCGTCGGACGGCGGTCCGAGGGAGGTGGTGATGAGGTCGGCGGTCGGATGCTCCCTGATCCAGTTGGTCGCGTCGACGACGGTCATATCGGGAATCGTCCAGTACCCCGAGAGCTCCTCCACCGGGCCGCACGGCCAACCGGTGTACGACATGAACCCGAACCTGAGATCGGTGGGGGCTGTGCCCGGAGGGAGGTTCGCCGCATCGAGCCACGCCTGGGCCTTCGCGCGCGCGGCGGCGGCCTCGGCATCGAGGGTCTCGGTGAGCTCGGGCGTCGGCGTGGGAGCCGCGGCATCCGTTGGCGCGCCGGCATCCGTGGGCGCACCGGCAGCCGCGCCCGCCCGGGGAGTCGCACAGCCGGCCAGCGAGACGGCGAGGAGCAGCGAACCGACGATCAGGACTGAGCGACACCGCATGTCCTCACCGTAGTGGTCCGCCCGCGCGGCGCCGTCACTCGGCGGCTACCGCGGGGGCGGACCATCGTGCACAGCTCAGGGCACGCGGTAGCCCGCAGCGCGGAACAGCTCGTACCATTCCGCGCGCGTGAGCGGGATGTCGGAGCCCAGAGCGGCATGGGCCACCCGCTCGGGCGTCGTCGTGCCGAGCACGACCTGCATGTGCGCGGGGTGCCGGGTGATCCACGCGACGGCGATCGCGATCGGAGGCACGTCGTACACGGCGGCCAGTCTGTCGATCACGGCGTTGAGCTCGGGGTAGTCCGGCGAGCCGAGGAAGACGCCGTTGAAGAAGCCGGCCTGGAAGGGCGACCACGCCTGCACGGTGATGTCGTGCAGGCGGCAATAGTCGATGATCCCGCCGCCGTCGAGCGTGACGGACTGCTCCTCACCCTGCATGTTCGCCGCCACGCCCTGGGCGATCGTCGGCGAGTGGGTGATGGACAACTGGAGCTGGTTGGCCACGAGCGGCTGGCGCACGGACTTCTTCAGCAGGTCGATCTGGCGCGGGGTGTGGTTCGAGACGCCGAACGCCCGCACCTTGCCCGCGGCCTCGAGGTCGTCGAACGCGCGGGCGACCTCGTCGGGCTCGACGAGCGCGTCGGGCCGGTGCAGCAGCAGGATGTCGATGTAGTCGGTGTCGAGCGCGCGCAGCGAGCCCTCCACGGACTCGGTGATGTGCTCGTACGAGAAGTCGAAATGCGGCCCCTCACGCACGATGCCGGCCTTGGTCTGGATCGTGACCTGCGCACGCTCCGCCGGCGTGAGCTGCAGAGCTTCGGCGAAGCGCTGCTCGCAGCCGTGGAGGTCGCGGCCGTAGATGTCGGCGTGGTCGAAGAAGTCGATGCCGGCGTCGCGGGCGGTGCGGACGAGCGTGCGCACGGCGTCGTCGTCGAAGTCCTGGATGCGCATCAGGCCGAGCACCACGTTGGGTGCCGGCCGGTCGATGCCGGTCAGTTCGATGGTCTTCATGGGTCCGCTCCCGGGTCGAGCTTGGGAGTCCGCCGGACGCGGCCGACTCCATCAACGCGGTCCACGTTAGGCACTGCAGACAAAGAAGTCCAACAACTGTATATTCTGCGATTGAGAATGATGACGAATGGATGCCGGTCCCGCATCCGCATCGGAGGCACCGTGGAGCAGCGTCAGCTCGAATACCTGGTCACCCTCGCCGAGGAGCGACACTTCACGCGCGCCGCCGAGCGGTGCCGCGTCTCGCAGTCCGGACTCTCGGCGGGGATCCGCCGTCTTGAGCAGGAGCTCGACGCGAAGCTCTTCGAGCGCACGACGCGCTCCGTCGAGCCGACGGCCGCCGCCCTCGCGCTCCTGCCGCACGCGCGCGAGATCCTCGCGCAGACGACCGCCGCGCGGGACGCCGTCGTCCGTGCGTCCCACCAGCTCGCCGGCTCGCTCCGGGTCGGCGCCGAACAGTGCCTGGGGGCGGTGGACGTGAATCTGCTCCTCGAGCGCTTCCACCGCCGCTACCCCGCCGTCGACATCCAGTTCGTCCAGGCGGGGTCGAACCAGCTCGTCGACCAGGTCGCGGTCAGCGAACTCGACGTGGCGTTCGTCGCGAGCGCCGACGCTCATCCGGCGATGGCCGTGGACGAGCTGGCCCGGCTCCCGCTCGTGCTGCTGGTCCCGCCCGGTCACCCCCTCGCCGAGCAGCCGCCCGCACGTTGGAAGGACCTGCAAGGGGCCGACTTCGTGGACTTCCGGCCGGCATGGGCGCTGCGCACGATCAACGACGGCGCCTTCGAGCGGCATGGCGTCGAGCGCCAGGTGCGCTGCAGCGTCGACGACGTGCACACGCTGCTCGACCTCGTGCTGCGCGGCCTGGGCGTGGCGATCGTGCCGCAGCATGTCGCGAGCAAGCCGCAGGCGAGGGGCCTGGTCACACTGCCTGTCCCCGCGGGTGCGCCGGAGTGGATCGTCTCGACCCTCGTGGCGCGCACCGCTCCCCTGGCGCCGCGCCTCCTCGAGATCCTCGACGAGGAGCGCGCCGAGACCGAGGCCGCGTAGTCAGGCCGCCGTGGCCGGGGCCGGCGCCTGGAGCCGGCTGTGCCACCGGTGGTGCTCACGCAGCAGGAGCACCCCGAGGATGCTCCAGACTCCGAGGTCGTCCGCGAAGCCCAGGGGCCCGAGGACGAGCTCGGGGATCAGGTCGATCGGCGACACCGCGTAGACGACGGCGGCGGTCGCGGCGACCCACGTCGACGGCGCGACGCGGTGCTCACCGCGCTTGAGCGCCTTGAGGAAGCTCCACCACATGTGTTCCAGTGTGCGCCGAGACGCCGGTGATGGGGCCGGGCGGTATCAACTCGTGACGTTGGGGCCCCGAAGGCTCAGGGCTCGAGGTGGTCCCCGAGCCAGCTGCGTGCGGTGGCGAAGAGCCGTTGCGCCAACGGGTTGTCAGGCGCCCACGCCTCGAATCCGTGCGGCGCGCCGTCGACCACCTCGAGGGTGACGTCCGTGCCCGCCGCACGGAGCCGATCCGCGTACGCGACGTCCTCGTCGTGGAACAGCTCGATGTCGGAGGTGTAGATCCAGGTCGGCGGCATCCCGGCGAGCTCGTCACGTCGTGCCGGCGCCGCGTACGGCGGGAGCGACTCCGCCCCGACGGCCGCACCCAGGTACGACGACCACCCGACGCGGTTCGACCGGTTGCTCCAGATGAAGTGGTCGGCGGCATCCCGGCTTCGATCCGCAGCCGTGCGGTCGTCGAGCATCGGGCAGAACAGCCATTGCGCGACGACCGGGTCGCCCGCGTCGATCGCGCGCTGGACGAGGCTGGCGGCGAGCCCGCCGCCCGCGCTCTGCCCGCCGATCGCGAGGCGTGCGGTGTCGAGGCCGAGCGCCGAGGCGTTGTCTCGCAACCACTGCCAGCCCGTGTAGCAGTCGTCGATCGCTGCGGGGAAGGGATGCCGCGGCGCAAGGCGGTAGTCGACCGAGACGATCGTCACGCCGGTGTCGCGCGCCGTCTCGCCGCAGTGGACGTCGTCCATCGCGGCGGCACCCAGCACGAGCCCGCCGCCGTGGATCCACAGCAGGCCCGCTCCGGAGGGCCGGGCGGGAATGTACACCCGCAGCTTCACACCGTCTCGCCGCAGCGTGCGGCGCTCGACCCCGTCCACGCGCTTGCCGGGGATGAGCGACGATGCCGTCGCCGCGAACCAGCGCATCGCGCCGTTCTCGACATTGACGGTCGGCGCCTTCTCGGTCGCGCTGCGCAGTGCCGGGTTCACTGCCGAGATGTCCATCGATGCTCCGTTCTCGCGGTCTCCGTCGACCCGCGCTACATCGTAAGTCCTATCCGGACAGGTTTGTCCTGTTCAACGCCCGCGCCTCTCGCGCAGACGACCACGACCAGCACGACCAGCACGACCAGGCTCAGCGAGATCACGCCAGGCATCACGCCGAGCCGGTGACAGAGTCCACCGGACCCGCCATCCGCATCGACCGATCGGTGGATTCCCGGATCATCCCGGGCGGCGCGAACGGCGTCCTGCTGGTCGATGGGCGTGCGGCGGCAGCTCGCGATGCTTGAGCCATGCCAGTCATCGACGTCATCGAACTCACCAAGAGCTACGCCGGCCGCACCGTTCTCGACGGAGTCACCTTCTCGGTCGAGGAGGGGGAGATCTTCGGCATCCTCGGACCGAACGGCACCGGGAAGACGACCACCATCGAGATCGTCGAGGGACTGCGCCGTGCCGACTCGGGCTCGGTGCGGGTGCTGGGCCTCGACCCCATCGCGGAAGGCGCACGCCTCCGTGAGCTCATCGGCGTGCAGTTGCAGCACACGGACCTGCCCGACAACCTCAAGGTGTGGGAGGCTCTGGACCTCTACGCCTCGTTCTATGAGAACCCGCGTGACTGGCGCGAACTGCTCGTCGAATGGGGACTCGCCGAGCAGCGCGACGTGCGCTTCGCGAAGCTCTCGGGTGGGCAGAAGCAGCGTCTCATCATCGCCCTCGCCCTGGTCGGCAACCCTCGCGTCGCCTTCCTCGACGAGCTGACCACGGGCCTCGACCCGCAGGCGCGACGCGCGACCTGGGAGCTCGTCAAGCAGATCCGCGACTCCGGCGTGACCGTCGTGCTGATCAGCCACTTCATGGACGAGATCGAGGAACTGTGCGACCGGGTCGCCGTCTTCAGCCACGGACGCATCGTCGCGATCGCCGCACCGGAAGAGCTGATCGACGGCGTCGACGCCGAGCACGCGATGCGCTTCCGGCTTCCGTCGGATGCCGCGGACGGCATCCTCGACGTCATCCGGGGCCTCCCGGGCGTCGCGTCCGTCGAGCGCAGCAGCACCGTGGTCACCGTGTCCGGCCGCGACGACTTCGCGACGGCCGTGACCGCGGCGCTGGCTCGGGAGCACGTGCTCGTCACCGACCTCCGCATCGACAAGCGCACCCTCGACGACGCCTTCGTCGCCCTCACGGGGCGCGAGCTCGACGTCTGACCCGAAGCATCCGCCGACCGCATCCGAGGAGACCGTCATGTCTGCAACCGCCAAGCTCACCGTCGTCGAGACCAAGCTGCTCCTTCGCGAGCCAGGATCACTGTTCACGGTCGTGATCCCCCTGTTCATCCTTGTCGTGTTCGGCAGCTCGCTGGGCCCGGGCGACACGACGCTTCTGCCGATGGCGATCGCGATCGCCATCGGCCTCGTCGGGCTCTACCTGATGCCGACCGCCCTCGCGACGTACCGGGAGAAGGGCATCCTCCGTCGCCTCTCCACGACGCCGGTGCGTCCGGCGAGCCTCCTGGTGGTGCAGCTGACCCTGCAGTTCGTGCTCGCAATCGTGAGTTGCGGGGCGCTGCTCGCCGTCGCCGCCGCGGTGCTGGGCGCGAGCCTTCCCTCGAGCGCACTGAGCTTGATCGCGGTCTTCGTGCTCGGCACGGCGTCGATGTTCGCCGTCGGGCTGCTGATCGCCGCACTCGCGCCCAGCGGTCGTGCCGCGAACGGCATCGGGGTGCTCCTGTACTTCCCGATGGCCTACCTCGCCGGACTCATGCAGCCGGCCTCGCAGATGCCCGCTATCTTGGTCAGGATCGGGGAGTTCACCCCGCTGGGCGCCTTCCGTCAGAGCCTCCAGGATGTCTGGGCCGGAACCGCGCTCGACCCCGTGCTGCTGGTGGTCATGGCGGTCTACGCGGTGGTCTTCGGCCTCGCGGCGGCCAAGTTCTTCCGTTGGGAGTGAGCATCATCGTGACGACGACGGCGAGGCAGCTCGAACTACGCGAACAGCGCCTTCTGAGAGTGATGGCCATCGCGCCATATCTGCTCCTCGCCACGTCGACCGCCCTGGCGATGCTCACCGGCGTGCACGTCGGGATCGATCGGCTCATCACCCTGTCGCTCGTGGTGCTGGCGGCGGCGTGGATGTGGCTCATGAGCCGGCGCCGCACCCCTGGCGCGGTGTACGTCGCCGGACTCATCCTTCTCATCGCCGCTCTCTGCATGAGAGACGTGTGGTTCGCGGGCTTCTTCGGCTTCGTCGGGTACCTGCACTCATGGCAGTACCTGCGAGGTGCGTGGCGGTTCGTCGGGCTGACCGCCACGGCCGCGATCAGCATCACGGCTTTCACGGGTGGACTGCCTGACCCCACGCCCGTGGCGGTACTGACCTACCTCTTCTTCATCGGCGCCATCGTGGCGGTGGTCGGCCTGTTCAGCAGCATCGGCGATGCCACGAGCGCGCACAGCGCGGAGCGCAAGCGCATGGTCGCGCAGCTGGAGGACACGATCCGCGAGAACGAGGGCCTGCACGCACAGCTCCTCATCCAGGCGCGCGAGGCTGGGGTGCTCGACGAACGGCAGCGAATCGCCCGCGAGATCCACGACACGATCGCGCAAGGCCTTGCCGGAATCGTCACCCAGCTGCAGGCCGCCGAACGGGCCGGTGACGTCGGCAGCGAGCAGGTCCGGCGTCGCCATCTCGACAATGCCGCGAAGCTCGCCCGGGAGAGCCTCGCCGAGGCGCGGCGTTCCGTGCACGCGATCGGCCCTTCCGAGCTCGACGCCGCACGGTTGCCCGAGGCGATCGCGGCCGTCGCGGCCCAGTGGGGGCGACTCCATGAGGTCGCCGCGGAGTTCAGCACGACCGGAGACCCCCGGCCGCTGCATCCGGAGATCGAAGTGACGCTGTTGCGCGTCGCTCAGGAGGCGCTCGCGAATGCCGGCAAGCATGCCGCACCGAGCCGGGTGGTTCTCACGCTCTCGTACATGGACGACCTGGTCTCACTCGACGTGCGCGACGACGGTGTCGGCTTCGAGCTGGACCGGGCGAGGGACGGCGGGGGGTTCGGTCTGACGTCGATGCGTCAACGGGTCGAACGCGTCGCGGGCGTGTTCCAGGTCGAGTCCGAGCCGGGTGCGGGCACCGCCATCGCGGCAAGCGTCCCGATCATCGCGTTCGAGCCGATCCAGGACCACAGCAAGAGCCCCACCGGACCCGAGGAGCACGAATGACTGAGCCGGCAATCCGGGTGCTGATCGCCGACGACCATCCCATCGTCAGGGACGGGCTTCGAGGCATGTTCGCCGGCGAGGCCCGGTTCGAGGTGATCGGCGAAGCCGCCGACGGCGAGCAGGCCGTCGCCCTCGCCCGCATTCTCGAGCCCGCGGTCGTCCTCATGGATCTGCGGATGCCGCGCATGGACGGGGTCACAGCGATCAGGCGGATGGCCGAGCTCGGGCTCGCCACCCGGGTGCTCGTGCTCACCACGTACGACACCGAGAGCGAGGTGCTGCCCGCGATCGAGGCGGGTGCCACCGGCTACCTTCTGAAGGACGCGCCCAGCGGAGATCTCATGCGCGCCGTCGAAGCGGCCGCCCGTGGCGACGCGGTGCTGTCGCCGACCGTCGCAATGCGCTTGATGGGTCGTCTGCGGGAGACCGAGTCGCCGCTCAGCGCACGCGAACTCGAAGTCCTGCGACTGATCGCGTCAGGCGCCACGAATCGAGACGCCGCCGTCCGGCTGTTCATCAGTGAGGCGACGGTCAAGACCCATGTGCTCCACATCTACTCCAAGCTCGACGTCAACGACCGCGCGGCCGCCGTGGCAGTCGGATTCCAGCGAGGACTGCTCGAATGACGCTGCGGCGCGGATCTTCCCCCAGTCCGCGTCGTCAGTCTGGATGCGGCAGCCGGTAGGCCCCCGCACGCGATGCAGGTTGTCGCACGCGCGGCCGAAGCAGGCGACCGCGTAGGATTGCGTCGCCGACGCCCGCGTCCCACATGCGTGCCCAGCCGCCGCCTGCATCGCCGCCTTCTCGGCCGACGACTGGTTCGGCGGGGCGCACCGCAGGTTGTTAGGGTGACGATGCCCACCCTGAACCTCGGAAGGACCGACGTGCCGTCGACACCAGAATCATCGCCGGTCGAAGGCCCCGCCGCCCGATTCGTGCGCACCGCTGAGTACCGACAGGTGACAGGGGTGGAAGGCCTCGCGCGCATCGAGTCCGAAGCGCTGTCGACTGTTCCCGAGCTCGCGCCGCTCATCGACGACGTCTCGCGGGGACTCGACCGATCACTCGCCGAGGTCGATGCGCGACTCAGGGTTCCGGGCACACGCGACGAACTTGCCGATGTGGTGGGGCCGCGTCCTCCTCGCGGTGCGCGGATGCTCAGCGGCACCCTCGGCTTCGTCATGCTGATCACGGCGATCTTCGGCGGAACGATCTACTTGGCACGGCGCCCCTTCGATCTCGATGTCATGCTGCACCTCAGCGGAGTGCTCCTGACCGTCTCTGCGGTGTGCGCCCTGCTGCTGGTGCTCCTGTCTCTCATCTCGGTGCGCCGGGCCTGGATCCTCACACCTTTCCTCGTCGTCACGGCGATCACGGCGATCGTCGGCGGCGGGCTCGCAACCGCGCTCTCGACGACCGATCAGGTCGCATACGACCCCGAAGCCCAGTTCGACGCCAGAGTCATCGGCATCGCTGCCCTGGTGATCGTGGTGGCGTGCAGCATCCTGTTCGTGCGTATTCGTGCGGAGCGCAAGGCCGTCGCGGAACGCGCGTCGCACCTCCAGCCGCGCCTGCGCGAAATCGAGACCGCCCTGCTCGAACTGAGGACGCGCGTGCTCGCCGAGCTGACCGCACTGCCGTCGGACGAGCGCTCGCAGGCGGCCCAGGCCGATCGCAACGCCGCCCTCGAGCTGCTGGAGAAGAAGCGCCACATGATCAAACCCGCGCGCAGGGTGGCATTGCAACAGCTTCCGCTCGGAGCGCTCCACCTGCTTCCCGCTCATGACGACCTCATCGGTGCGAACGTGGCGATGACCCCGCAGTACTCGTGAATCGTCTGGCGCAGGTCGCGTTCGGCGTCGTCGCCGTGATCACCCTGGCGACCCTCAGCGCGTGCGCGCCGTCCGCCTCGGTGACCGTGGACCACGAAGAGTTGGCGACCGCCGTGCAGGACTCCTCGCCCGACATCGCGGACGCGATCGTGCAGGACGGCACCGACGGAACCGCGAGGTACCTTTTCGTCGAGATCGACCTCGTGGGCGAGGAGCTCGACTCAGCGACGGTCGCGGCGACGATGGCGGTCGTCGCCGAGGAGATTCCGGACGAGTACACCTCGGTCGAGTTCGTCGCGCGCACCGCCGACGGTGAGCGCATCGCGGTCGAGGAGCCCCTGCGCGCGGCCGGGCTCGACCCGCTCATGATGGGTCGGCTGCGGGCGAGCATCCTCACCGATGCTCTACGCGGCTACACCGCGCCCGCGTGAGCGCACCGTTCGGCGTCGCTTCGCGCGTCATCGGATCGGGAGCGAACCCGGATCGATGGACGCGCCTTCAAGACCAGCGTCCGGACCGGTCGGCACGCAGCGGCAAGACCAAGAGGTAGGGGCCTGATCGAACTCGCCTGAAAAGGAAGTCGATCCGGCCCAGAACTGGCGGTGACGGTGGGATTTGAACCCGGAGAGGATCGATCCCTCTCCAACCGTCTGGATCGTTGTGCCGCGGATTCTCGCGAATCAACGCCTTCTGAGACCCGCTCTCGATCCGTCTGAATCGGGCGGGCACCTGTTAGTTGTGGGCACCGCGTGGGCACGGATTCCGACTGTGCCACTGCCCTAGACGAGGACGACCCGCCGGGCCAGTGTAGAGATCTCGCGGAGAGAGCTGCCTCTGCTTTCGGAACGAGCTAAGACGAGAAGTCTGACAACGCCCAGAGCTCGGAACACTCGCTCTTCCGCACGCTCGAGCCGTTGCTCACGGAGCAGCGTCTAGCGCCACATGTCGCGACGGCCGATGGCAAGAAGCTCGCCGTGCGGCTGTACCCGTGGAACACCGAACTGTCCTGTGTCCGCAAGGACGAGACGCCTACACCGTTGCTCGGATGACGCCCGGCCATCGGACAATCACCAGGGCGGTCTATGCGTGCGACGAGCATCAGCGAACGACACCTCCAGCCCATTGAGCAACGCCAGATCACTAGCCGACCCTCAACCGACACCAACGACCGGATGAGAGCGGCCAAAGAACTCGGCCGCCTCACTGTCGGGAGTTGGCGCTAGCGTCGATTCGTGATCGAGATCGCCCGAACCCGCCGCACGTCTAGTGCCTCGGCCGCGCTGTTTTTCGAGCGCTGGTGCGCTATCGAATCACACCCCGAGTGGGCGCCGAGCATGGAGTACTTCAAGCTGTCAGAGCCCTTCGGCGTGGGTGCCCGCGGAGTCCTGAAAGCGGTCGGCGGTCAAGAGTCGCCGTTTCGCATCACGACGGTGGGGCCGGGCTTTGTCTATGCCGACACCACCGAACTCGATGGGGCGGAGTTGACCGTGCACCACGAGGCCGTCGAAGGGCTCGACGGTACCGAGGTCACACTGTCTGCATGGCTTGACGGGCCAGGCGAAGCGCAGCTGGCAAGGGGAATGTCTGACGAGGTTCAGCACAGCCTGGAGCGCGACCTGGCCGCACTCGCAGCGCAGCTCGAGGGCTAGCCTCAGTCGGCGAGCCACGCGATGGTGCCCGCTGACCGGAGACCCGTCAAACAAGCGCAGCTGGCTTCCTGAGCGCTCAGCAGACCGTCTCCGGTTGCCCGTTCGCGGACCCTCGCGCGGGCGTGTGGAGAGGTGCGAAGCTATGAGAGTGAACGTGGGCGCAGCGATGGAGACTCTTGGGTCGTTGCGGCCCGAAGCTAGCGACCTGTCCTCGGAGATCGGTGATCGCCGTGGAGCTGCCTTCTTGAGAATCTGGCAGACCGACCGGCCAGGTCGTTGGGCGGTGATCTTCTCACCGGGGGATCGTTGGTTCTCCCTCGAAGTCGATGGCGGGTACTCCTTGGACCTCTTCGAGGAAGACACTCCCGAGGAAGAGGCTCGGCAGCTGCTCACGAAGTATGTCGACGTTGCGCTCGCCTACGTTCGTGGCTCCATGGTCGCCGAACGGACGGGGCGGTTCCGCGCCCCACTTGTGACCGTGCCGACTGACGCGGGCTCCACCACGCTCAGGTTGTCGCTGTTTGCCGGGTTCAAAGCAGCGCTGACACCGTTTCGCTAACACCTCGTAACGCGCAGCGCGACGGCGCGCAGGACGACCGGCATCCGCGCCAGCTGACTCCGGGGCGGCCGCGGGTGGCGCGAACCTGGCGTCGATTCAGGGAAGGACGACAACGAGGACGGCGGACGTCGTCGCGAGAATTGACAAGACGAGTGCGACCCAGCTGGCGGTGAAAGCCGCGGCTCGCGCTCGGGCCGAGTCGTAGACCCTGCCTGACCAGCCGAGGCAGACCGCGCCACCGATCACGCCGGGGATCGCGAACCACAAGCTCACGAACGAGGTCATCACTGCGGGCATACCCTCGATCGTCGGTCCAGCACGGAACAGGGCCGCCAACATGACGAGCGATCCAGCGCAGAGCGCCGCGACGATCGAGACGATCGCGCAACCCACGACGCGCGCAGTTCGCACTGGGCGCTGCAGCAACCCATCTGGGGTCGTCATGCGATGAGCCTAGGGACCCGAGTCGACCAGCAGGGTCACGGTTCCGCATCAGGTCGCCCGGTAGTGGACCGGTGGCGGGCGAAGGCAGGTGGCAATCGTGGGCGCGCTCGCGCGTCGACTCGGGTGGCACAGGCGAGCGGGTAGCCGGGTCGATGCCCGGTGAGAGCATGGACCCCATGACCGAGGACGCGAGATCACTCTGGGATGCCGAAGCGAGCACCTTCGATGATGCCGCCGACCATGGCCTTCGCGATCCAGGCGTCCGTCGGGCTTGGGTGGACCTCCTTCTTCCCCTGATCGATGACCCGGGGGTTCGGGTGGCCGATCTGGGGTGCGGAACCGGCACCCTCTCGCTGCTGCTCGCCGAGGAGGGCGGACACTTCGTCTGCGGTGTGGACTTCTCGCCCGAGATGATTCGCCGAGCACGCGAGAAGTGTGACCACACCATCCCGAAGCCCGGGTTCATCGTGGCCGACGCCGCCCACCCTCCACTGCCCGCGGCGTCCTTCGACGTCGTGCTGGCCCGCCACGTGCTGTGGGCGATGCCCGACCCGACAGAGGTTCTGCGGAACTGGATCACGCTGCTCACGCCGATGGGCACACTGATCCTCATCGAGGGGCGCTGGCACACAGGAGTCGGACTGACCGCAGACGAATGCGTCCGCCTCGTCAGCGAACTCCGCGACGACGTAGAGCTCCGCATGCTGGATGACGCGTCCTACTGGGGCGAACCCATCACCGACGAGCGTTACCTCATCGTCAGCCGCGGCTGAAGCAGTGAAGGACGGGGCTGCGCACGATTGCACCAGGTCGGTTAGCGTCGTGAGCGTGAGCCACATTCTTCTCACCGGTATGTCTGGGGTGGGCAAGACCACGCTTCTCGATGAACTGCGACGACGCGGCCACGAAACGCTCGACACTGACTACGACGGTTGGACGCTGCGTGACGGCACGTGGGACGAGCCGCGCATGGCCGCACTGCTGGCGAACGGGAACCCGATCATCGTTTCTGGGACGGTCGAGAACCAGGTGAGGTTCTACGACAACTTCGACGCGATCATCCTGCTGAGCGCACCACTCAGCGTGCTCGTGGAACGCGTCTCGGCACGCGTCAACAACCCTTACGGCACGACGAGCGAAGAGCGCGAAGAGATCTCACGCAACCTGCGTGACGTCGAACCGCTCCTCCGAGCGGGAGCAACGCTCGAACTAGACGGCCGCGAGACCGTCTCGGCACTCGCCGACCGCGTCGAAGCGGTCATCCACGACACGAGGTTGCGCTAGCGACCGATCAGGGACCGGCCAGCGAACGCCTGCCACGGATGACGCCAGCTTCGAGGCTCGCGAGTCGACGCTAGGGTTGGGCCATGAGCACGAGTGCGGCGCAGGCCGCCGCCTTCTTCACGGGACTCGGTGCCGACGGCTAGGTCTGGACAATCGAGGATGACGCCGGCATTCCTGCCCCAGTTGGAGCGACTGGCGACCGCGCCATGCCGTTCTGGTCTCGGGAGAGCCGAGCCCTTGGAGTCATCGCGACTGCTCCGGCGTATGCAGGTTTTCGCCCCCGACAGATCTCACGCGCTGATTTCGAATCCAGATGGTTGCCAGGTCTCGCCAAAGACGGACTGCTGATCGGGGTCAACTGGGCCGGAGAGCGGGCCACCGGCTATGAGCTTTCCGTCGACGACTTCCTCGCACGGCTGCACGCCTGAGGGGGCGGTACCGGGCGCAGGTCGCCCAGCAGTTCCGTCCTAAGGGAACGCTCGACCACGGACCCACAACCGAACGCACTCCGGCTGACACGCCACACGCCCCAAGCGCGCATTGCCCTCGCGGCCACCGCTGGGGGCGGGCGGACAGTACGGCGATGTGCATAGGATCGCCCGGGTGGCGGCACTCGGCATCCTCGGAAGCAACTCTTCGACATCCACCTACTGGTTGAGCGCCATCTCGCAGTCGGTCGCGACACGCATCATGTCGTCTTGCGTGACGAACGACTGCCCTACGAGCAACTCGCATCGGATCGCTTCGTAGCCGCGCGTGCGCAACACGTCATCGTGCCAGTTCTCGTTCATGGTCGGATCCCAGAAACAAGACCACCCCTCCGCGACGGGTGCCGGCGCAGCAGGCTCCGGCTCGACGATCTCACGTTCGGGTCGGGTGTTGTCGTCGACAAGATGGGTCGGCCGCCACCGTGCCCGAACGGCGCCAGCCAGCCCATCAGATACAGCATCACGTAGACGTGCCACCGCCGAGAACCAGCGCGAACAGCAACGCGAGAAGTTGCCCGCCTTCTGTCCGAAGGTCATGGCGTCTCCCCAGTCACCGCGGACCCGGCACTCCATTGGCCAAGGCTCATTGGTCGACTATGCGGTCGTCAGGGAAACCGTGTGCCAGAGTAAGTCCCGCAGACACCCGGGGGCGGCTATGGACACGATCGAGACCCGCAGCGGGCAATTGCTTCCACGCGGAGTGGACCTCGACGCCTTCGCCGAACGCATCGTGACCCTTCTGGATGACGGTGCACGCGAGCGCGGGCGTCCTCGGCTTGGTACGTGCGCGGCTCACGGGACTGCTCCCGACCCCGCAACGCCCCACAGACGTCGTCCACGGTTCATCGAAGCGAGCACCCCGGAGGCCCTACGGCAGATCGTCACGGCGGAACAAATGAAGGTGGATGTCTACTCCGCCCAGCGAAGCTACGGCAACCCACGAGACGTCCGCGACGGAACCGCGTACCACGGCTACGTGGAGATTCGAATCCAAGCGCCGCGTAGCAGACTCCATCGGGCAGCGATCAGCGTCATGGTTCGCACCGAACATCCTGAGTTCATCGAGGAAATTGCTCAAGCCATCGGCGCCCGATCGTCCGTCACACGAACGTCCCCGTCGGCGGCCCGACCTCCTCTGCCCACTTCGTCACAGCGAACTACGCACGGACTGAGTCCCACGCCCACGGACGGAGTCAAAACCGCTCCGCCCGCTCGTCCGTCGGGTTCCCCGATCGACTGGAAGAACAAAGGTATCGACGGAGCAGTCAGCACGGCTGCGTCTCTGCTCGCGACGCTGATCGCCGCCGCGATCATCGGCGGCTAACACGTACCGGCGAGGCAGCACGACGCCGTCGCCATATGTTGAGCCATGCCTGCGCGCAGGGGGACCGGCTTGAGACTCGCGTCATGGCCCTCGGTGTGACACTCTCGACGCGTGTCGGAATCCGATGACGTAGTCGATGTTTCACTATCCGACGACGAGCGGTTCCTGCTCGATCGCGGCCTCGTCGAGTGGAGCGGGCCGGCGAGGAGCTCAGAAGCGATGGCCATCGCAATCGGGTTCAGCAGTGTCGAAGAACTCATAACCGAGGGCCATCGGATCGCCGACGCCCTCGCAAACAAGCGCCCGCTGACGCGCAACGATTGGACTCGGGCTCTGCTGGCGACAGAGGTCGTGTTTGCGAGCGACGTGCTCGGCTCAGGTCATGACTGGGCAACGACCACTGGCCTTGACGATGCCTCGACGCTCGCCCTGCTGCGCGCTGTTCAGTTGCGTCTAGCTGACATCATCGTCCGCCCATAACGTCACGCGTGAGCGTCCCCGCTCCGCCACCCGCCACTCACGGGCGCGGGTGACGTCGCGGCCGCTGGGTACACGACCCGTGGGCGTGCAGCGGGTAAGGGATCGGGCCGTCAGCGGTCGAGTCGGTTGAACTCTCTGGCCGCGTCGATCCAGAACAGGAGTCGCTCGTCGTCTGCGAGTGCGTCAGGCTCGACGAGCAGCCAGCCGGGTCCCATCTCGCGCCGATTCGGGCCCATGACCGCAGGAGCCGTACCCGCCTCAGTTGTCAGCGTCGCGGCATCGTCGACGCTGACTCTCACCAGCAGGTGTGCATCCCGCATCACTGCGACGACGATCCGGTCGTCGAGGAGAAACGCGTGACTGCCGAACATCGCCTTCTCGGTGACATCTGATTCGTCGGCCAGGAGCGCACGAGTACGATCGGTCAACTCCTGCTGCGATTGGCTCATCGGCATCGGTCAGACCACTCCGAGTGCTGTGAGGAACGGCAGGTCGAGCACCCCAGGCTGAGTTACCGCGACGTAGACGAGTCCGGCGAGCACCGCGACGTTGATGAGGACCGTGAACCAGAACATACGCCGGAAGGAGCGCTTGCGCGTCTTGTGCCGGAACACCTGCTGTGCAATCAGCGCTCCAGGCCAGCCGCCGAGGAGGCCGACGGTGAGAAGCGTCTGTTCCGAAACGCGCCCACGACCTGCCCTTGCCGCCGACTTATCGACACCGTAGGCGGCGAAGCCGCCAACGCTCATCACGAGGTAGAGCACAGGGATCCACAGCGGGAGGTCGGCCGCAAAATACGCAACCAGGAACGCTGCCGCGAAACCGACGAGAACCGTCCAGCTCAGCGCCGACGGGAGCGGCTTCGACATGTCGCGGGATCGATGATCGCCGGCGTTGAGACGTGTCGATCTGTTAGTGCCAGAGGTCACGTGCTCGATTCTAGGGAGACGGGTCACCTCACGACTCACCCACAGCCGCCCCGGTACGACGTCAGCGGCGATCGATGAGCGATCCAACTGCGATGCGCCGCGGTGCTGCCGTGGCACCCTCGGCGGCATGAACGGAATACAGATTGGCTATGCCCGAGTCTCCACCGCCGACCAGGACCTCACCTCGCAGCGCGATGCGCTGCTACGGATGGGAGTCCTCGATTCGAACATCTACGTCGATCACGGACTGACCGGCACCAACCGTGCCAGGCCCGGGCTCCGCGAAGCGCTCGCCGCAGTCCGGGCAGGTGACACGCTCGTCGTCACCAAACTCGACCGGCTCGCCCGGTCGGTGAAGGACGCACGCGACATCGCCGACGAGTTGACGACGAAAGGCGTCGCGCTCAGCCTCGGCGGCAGCAGGTACGACCCCACCGACCCCGTGGGTCGGCTGTTGTTCAACGTGCTCGCCATGGTCGCCGAGTTCGAACGCGACTTGATCAGCATGCGCACCAAGGAAGGGATGGCGGTCGCCCGAGCAAAAGGTCACCTCAAAGGCAAGCAGCCGAAGATGTCTGCCACGCAGCGCAAACTCATGTTCGACGTCCAAGACAGCGGTGAGTACACCCAAACCGAGATCGCCGAGCTGTTCAACGTCTCCCGCGCCACCGTCTACCGCGAACTGCAGCGCCTCCGCGTCGCCTTCCTCGCCACGTGCGAGGCGCACATCTTCTGAAACGCGCGTCGCCATGGTCTTTCGGGTTGCCGCTCGCGGCCTCGGCCCGACTCGACCCCGCATCACGCATCGCCCGCATGCGGATCCAGCGAGGACCCTGATCTGCAAATTGTGCAAGATTGCTGGCATGCTCTCACTCCAGTCGCTCAGCGAAGATGACCGGAGACGAGTCGCTGCGTGGGCGGCAGACTGCGCGGAGCGCGTCCTGCCGCTGTTCGAGTCCGAGGCGCCAGGCGACGATCGGCCGCGCGACGCGATCGCGCGCGCTCGAGGGTTCGCCGCAGGGCAACTGACGGCCGCCGACCAGATCCGTCAACGGTTCATCGCCGGACGCGCAGCCAAGTCCGCCTCTTCCCCGGCTGGCGCCGCCGCTGCTCGAGCCGCCGCGCAGGCCGCCGGTGTCGCGCACATGGGCGCGCACGCGCTTGGCGCGGCCGCATATGCCGCTCGTGCGGTCAGGCTCTCCGCAGTCGACCCGAACGCTGTCAACCAGGAACTCGAGTGGCAGATCGCCACCATGCCCTCCGATGTCGCGGCTGCACTCCGGTCGCTCCCGCCAATCGGCAGCGACTCCGCCGGCCCGCTCGGTCCGGGACTGCTGTCATCCGGTGAGCTCGGCGAACACATCCGGCTGCTCCAGGCGCGACTCCACGACACGACCGTCTGAGCGCTACTCGCCCTCTGGACACGGGATCCACACACTGCCCGCAAACGGATCCCGGCTTGCCGCGCCGCGATCACCCTCGCCGCCACGCTGATCGGCATCAAGACCGACTTGATTGCACGGCCTAGCGGACCACTTCGAGCGGCCGCTCCTCAGGCGTCGGAGGCTCGAACCGCTCGAAGTACGCCGTCGCTGTCTGCTCGGTGAGCGGCCAATCGTCAGCCCACCTACCGAGTCGGTCACCGATCCGGCTCAAGATGGTCTCAAGGCTCGTCGCGATGTAAACAGTCTCCGGCACGATGCCCTGCGGTGCGAGCAGTGCACGGAACTCATCGCGTTGTCGCCGGAACCAGAACCCGAAGTCGAGCACGACATCGTTCCCCGTCGCGACATGGCCCAGCAAGCGCGCCTTCAGGTCTGCTGCCACCTCGGCAACCACCTCAGCGGAGGGCACCGTCGTGATTCCGCGTTCCCAGAACTCCACCTCGAAAGACAATCGGGTCCAACCCTCGTGCTCAAGGCGCTTGGCGTAAGTGGTCTTCCCAGCGCCGCCTGGCCCGCACATCATCACGACTCGGGGTTGTCGCGTCGTGTTCCCCATCACCGCCCGAGGCTACGGTCCACCACTGACGTTGAGACCTGCAACGCGCAGCTCACCGCTGATCGGGTCGATTCGACATGTCCACACGCACCGCCACACGGCCCCGCGACCGTCGCGACTAGGGGTGGCAGGGTCTCCCAGATTCAACCGGCGTTGTGCGCACGCCACGCTCCACTTACGTGCACCGCCCGGATGCGGATCGCAAGCGAACGCGCCGACGGCCGCGCCGGGACCGCCCGCGTACGGGCAGCGTGCGGGTACGGGTCGTGAGCACTAGCTGGCCCCATCTGCTTGCGGGCAGTGCCGTCTACGGATCGGCTCAGTCCGGCCACGAGACCTTCCTCGACCGTGCGGTCGTGGGCGCGCCGACAACGGATGGGGTCGCGGTCCTCATTTCGTGCGGTATCAGAAGGTCCTCGATCCGCATCTTGATAAGCGTGGGTACGCGATTCCAACAGCGGCCCGTCGTCCAAAGGAGGCGACCGCGATGTCCTACCGAGAGCAGATCCGAACCTCATTCGACAATCGAATCCGAGCCGCTGTCGGTTTGGTCGCCATCGGGCTGCTTCTGGCCGGATGCACGAGTCCGATCCAGCTGCCCAGCGTCGGCGAGCCGGATCCCCGCACCTCGGATCCGGTGACTCCCTCACCCGCACCATCATCGACGGGCGTTCCTTCGGAGCCACCTCCAACGCCGGACCCGCCTCCACCCCCGGAACCGCCCCCGCCTCAACCGCTGGACCCGCCTCCACCCCCCGACCCGCCACCGCCTCCTCCGCCGGCCCAGCCGGGGGCGGTACCCAGTCCCGTCGACATCCCCGATATCTACTTGATCACCGGCGCGAGCTGGAGTGATCCCGTGCTGCATGTTGAGGACTACATCCGCTCCAAGCTGGACGAAGCGTGCGGGGCTCTGGGTCCCGGGTGCGTCGACTACGAAGTAGTGGTGGAGCCGGATCCTCCCCTGTACAAAGGTGTCGACTGTCCGGTGAAGAACGTCCACATCCCTCGACCCACCTACGACATCGACGTCCCGGCGACTCCTTTCCGCGACGACGTCGTCACGATCACGATCAACGATCCCTGCGACGGTGTAATAGTCGAGCCGCCAGCGCCACCGCAGCTGCCAGAACCGGCACCGGCACCGGCACCTTCGGCCGCGGAGACCGGTTAGGTGTGTCGCGATGCCTGACAAGCAGCCGGCGCGCGATCCTCGTCGCTCAAGCGTGAAATCGCGTCGTCCGCTCGGGAGCCCGAGAACTCGTGCGGCAGGGTCGAGTCGCTTCCCCCACCCCAGTTCCCACGGCGATGGCTCGGACTCACCCTCGACGCAATTGTCCAAGACGCTGAAGACGATCGGCTCGGTCGTGGCGCCCATCACACTGATCACCGCGCTGATGTTCTACTTCGGACTCCAGCACGCTCACTCCTACTTTCACTACTTCGGTGTGAATCACACGGTCATGGGTCTCACGACCCAGGACTACTTAATACGCAGTGCAGACGGGCTCTTCGTACCGCTGACCGTGCTGGCAGCCGCCGTGCTGCTCTCGCTCTGGACCCTTCGCCTCGTGACTGGTCTTGTCCCGGCCGAGAAGAAGGCGGCGGCCTACCGTATCGGCGCTCTCTTCGCCGTCCTTCTCGGCGCGAGCGCGGCAACGATCGCCATCATCGGACTCCTTCAGCCGACACGGTTCGAACGCGCATCGGCTGTGCCCGGGTTGTCCCTGTGTGCCGGGGTGCTCCTGCTGGCGTTGGCTTCCAACCTGTACTCGCGGGGCGGGAGTGCGAGGCGGAGCGCGACCGCTGGATGGGTGGGCATCGTCGAGTGGGGAGCATTGTTTGTCGCCGTCAGCATCGGATTGTTCTGGTCGGTGACCAACTACTCGGCCTCGGTCGGGGAGTTGCGCGCGTTTCGAACCGCGGACGAACTGGAGAAGCAGCCAGATGTGTTGCTGTATAGCCGAGATCGGTTGAGTGTGCCAGGCGCTACCGCCCACGAGAGGGCATGCTCTCCACCGGAGTCATCGGAGCTTTCGTACCGATATCGGTACGAGAGACTCAAACTTGTGCTTGCGTCGGACCAGTCGTACCTGCTACTTCCCACCAACTGGCCCGCGGGCGGTGGCATCGCGATCGTGTTGCCGCGCACCGAATCAGTCCGATTGGAGTTCATGAGACCGGACATGCGACAGGCGACGACATGCTAGCCACTGCCCGAGGTCGGCAAGTCTAGGGCGCGCCATAGAGGCGGTAGATGCTCCGGTCGATCTCGTCCAGCTTGTGCTGCGTCGGCTTCACTTTGTTGTTCTGCCAGGGCGAGTAGCGCAATGGCTCCGGTGCTGTCGTCAGCATCGAACGGGCGGCCAGCATCGGCGACCACGGCATCAGGCCCGTGGCGAATCGAAGCCGACACCGGTGCCGCTCCGCCCGAAGGGGGACGTCGGTCTGTTGAACCGGAACGGTTCGCTCGAACACGCCTTGACCGCGCGCCGTATTCCGCGCGCCACCGGCGGAGCGGTTGTGGATCACCGGCCCTTTCCAGGTTCACGAGCTGCCCGGCGCGCGACGGGCGTTCCTGCTCGGGCATGTTCCCGCATGGGGATCCCATGCAGCGCCCCGACGCGGTCTTGTCAGCGCTGCCCGATTCCGTTAGCTTCTCGATCAGCAGCGCCCCGATCGCAAGCAGTACCCGCTTGTGGTCCCGGGGCGTGAGATCCCGGCGACTTTCTGAGGGAGTGACGCAATGGCCACGGCACTCCCATCCTCGGGCGACGTCCCGTCGGAAGACGCAGGCTGCGACCCGTCTGACCTCCTCTACATCCACGACGCCTTCCGGCGGCTTTACGCGCTGATGCCGGCAGGCGTTCGGGGCACTTCATCCGACCGACGGCGCGTGGCACAGGTCGTCCAGTCCGTCAGGCTCGTCAACGACGCACTCCACCATCACCATGTCCTCGAAGACAGCCTGCTCTGGGACAGCCTGGAAGAGAGGCGTCCGGCCTGCACCGTCCACGTCGAGCTGATGAAGCAGCATCACGCTGAGGTCGCGGGGCTCCTGGGATCCTCCCGTCCGCTGCTCGATGCCTGGGAGCAGCATCGCGATCATGGCTCCGCGGAGGCTGCCGCCATGCATCTCGAGGCGATCGGCGCGCTCTTGGAGGAGCATCTCGCGAAGGAGGAGCGCTTCATCCTTCCGGTGATCGAGCAGACGTTCAGCGAGGAGGAATGGGAGCACGTCGGGGAGGAGGCGCAGAAGGGCTACGCGCGATCTCAGATCTTCCTGTTCTTCGGGCTCATAAAGGACTCGATGACCCCCGACCAGCTCGATGACTTCCTGACGGAGGTGCCGAGGGCTATCAAGCTCCTCTATCGGCTGTACGGCAAGCGCAGCTACGAGCGCAACCTCGAGCTTCTGTCGGCGGGCACGGCGCGACCCGGTCACTATTCCGCAAGGCCGAGCGAGCCTTCCCCGTAGACGGGAGGGCATTTCCGGCCACCCCACGTGGGGCGACGACCAATCGCAAGAGGCCGTCATCGACGGTCGCCGTCATTCGGGTGCCGTGGCCGCGGCGGCTTGCGCGTCACGCGCTGCGCGAAGGAGCACGGCGTCGAGTTCCGGCCCGCTGCAATCGTGGCCCGCGTCGGCGATCTCCAGGAAGTGGCTGCGTGGGAGCTTCGCGCACAGGTCGAGTGAGGCGCTTCGGGGGCTACGTGAGTCGGCGGTGCCACGCACGACGACGGTCGACGTGCGTATCTCGGGCAGGTCTGGCCGCAGATCCTGCGTCATGACGGCGATGAGCGCCTCGGTGGTGGCGGGTCTCCAGTCATCGATAAGGGTGCGGGCGCGCGCTCGACGCTCGGGCGTCGCACCCGGCGGGTACACGGAATCAAGGAAGTCCTCGGCCCACTCGTCGACCCGGTGAATTGTTGTGGAGCGCACCGCGGCGAGGCGCTGTGCCAGCGTGTCAGCGTCCAGAGATCCACCCCAACCGGCGTATCCGCCGATCAGGACGAGGTGGCCGACACGGGACGGGTGATGGCAGGCGAGCAGCAGCGCGACCACTGACCCGAAAGAGAGCCCTGCGACGGCCGGCGTTGTCAGCCCCAACGCGGTGACGAATCCGGAGGCCACCGCCGCCCAGTCCGCGGCGGTCCACCCGCGGGGCACGTCATCGGAGGCACCGCACCCGGGCGCGTCCCAGGCGATGACGTCGAGGTGCGGGCTGAGGGTTCGCAGCTCATCGGCCCAGATACGAGAGTCCTCGAAGGCGCCGTGAAAGAGGACGAGCGGAGGTCCGCTCCCGTCCCGCCGGTACGCGATGCGCAGCCCGTCGACAACGACCTCAGCCATGATGCCGAACCTACGCCTCGGCGGAGTTGGCCGCAGCAGCGTCACGACCTTGGTCGGGCCGTATCGTTCACCGCGTCCATGCCCGCTTGCGGATCCAGATGCACGCCGGGCCCGCTATCGCACCGCCCGCAAGAACCCAAGGATCCCTATTCGTGTACTGCCCGCTGGAGGGTGCTTCTGTGGAAACCGCTTGCGGGCGACCTAGCATCGAGTCATGTCGATTGCGTTCTGGGTTTGCGCGGGTATCACGCTTGTGAGTTCGCTCGTGAGCGCAGGATTCGCTATCGCGGGTCGCCGCTCGGCAAGCGGAGATGGACGCGTGCCGTCTGAGTACGCACTGTCACGAAGCATCGCACTTGTCGTCATCTCGGTCGCCGCCACCCTCGTCGGGAGTAACGGTTTCCTGGCAGCAGCGGCGCTGGCGATGATCATTGTGCAGGGTCTGGATGCTGTCGTCGGCGCCAAGGCTCGCGACCGACTGAAGACCATTGGCCCCGCCTTCACCGCAGTAGTCAATGCCGCTGCACTTGTCTGGTTGCTTTCCAGCTAGAGCTCACTGCGACCTAGCGATCACCGCCTGGGGCACCGGAATGGATCCGCGGGCGGCAAGTCGGAAGTCCCGATGTACGGATGCTCGTGTCGAAGTGGACCGGCCCGCCGTGGAGCACGTTGCCCACCGCAGGGACGACCACGAGGTCATGGCATCTCCCGTGGTGTCGACGAAACCCACGTCAAACCGCGCAATCTCGCGAGTCGAGGGCGGACACTCGCACGACCGGGCTCGCTCTCGGCGCTCACCGGCCTGCTCAATCGACGCCTCACCGCCAGTCACGTCCCGAGCACATGTGGGCAAACTGTGGGCAGAGCCAAAAAAGAAAACCCCTGCTGAGCAGGGGTTTTCATGGCGGTGACGGTGGGATTTGAACCCACGGTAGGGGGTTACCCTACACAACTTTTCGAGAGTTGCACCTTCGGCCGCTCGGACACGTCACCGCGGACAAGCTTACGTCACGTTGGCCGATGCCGCGAATCGGCGGCGGGGGCGGCATCCACTCTCCGGATCACCCGAGTTCGATGGCGCCGCGGATGACGTCGACGACCTGAGACGGCTCGTCCATCCCGACGGCGAAGACGTATGTGGCGGTGAAGCCGATGTCGGCCAGCGTCGCCGTCAACGCCGCCAGCGACGACGATGTGGTCTCGGGCGTCATGGGCACCATCGCGGTCTTCTCGATCGTGTCGTAGTCGCGGCCGACGTCATCGCAATGGCTGCGCAGCACGTCGAGCTTGTGGGTGGGCAGCTCGTCGCGCACGCCGAGGTTGCACGCGTCGGCGTACTGGGCGACGAGGCGCAGGGTCTTCTTCTCGCCGCCGCCGCCGATCAGCAGGTACGGGTGCGGCCGGGTGATGCTCTGCGGCGAGTTGATCGTGCGTTCGAGCTGCCAGATCGCCCCCTCGTAGGCGTCGTCCGAGTCGGACCACATCTGCAGGCAGATCTGCAGCGTCTCTTCGAGCTCGCGGAACCTCCGCGCGACCGGCGGGAACGGGAAGCCGAGACCGCGGCACTCCTCCTCGTTCCAGGCGGCACCGATACCGAGCCCGACACGGCCGCCCGACAGCACGTCGAGCGTCGTCACCTGCTTCGCCAGCAGCGAAGGGTGGCGGTAGATCACCCCCGACACCAGCGTGTGCAGCAGCACGCTCTCGGTGTGCGCGGCGATGAACCCGAGCGTCGCGTACGCCTCGAGCATCTCGTGCTCGACCGGGCCGAGGCCCGGCAACTGCCAGAAGTGGTCCATCACTGTGATGCGACGGATGCCGGCGGCCTCGGCGTTGCGCACGTGCGCCGCGAGCGCGGGGCCGAGGTTCGGGGCGCCGCTGCGCCAGGTGAAGTCCGCGATGTGAAGCCCGTAGTCCATCCGCGCCGTCCTTCCGGAGCGACTGGGGTCCACTCCAGGGGTCAGGCTAGCCCTCGCGGTGCCGACGGTCGACTGCGGAATCCGGCGGCGCCGGTGAACAGGTGGAGGCCGCCGGTCAGAGCGGCGGGACGGATCGCGCACATCTGCCCCCACAAGGCCGCGGCCCGCCGATCGGTCCCGTCGCTTTCACGCCGCCCTCCGCTGACGGATCCCGCCCCCGATGTCGCCTGCCGGGTCTAGCGTGGGGCAGGTGACCGAGGACGCACCCGGCGCCGGCCCGGCGACCCGCATGGCGACGACGCAGCGCTACGTGCTGTGGATCGCGGTGCTGGGGTCGTTCGTGGCCTTCCTCGACGGCACGATCGTCAATGTCGCGCTGCCGGCGATCAGCGAAGAGCTGGGCGGCGGCATCACGACGCAGCAGTGGGTGGTCGACGCCTACCTCATCACGCTCGGCGCGCTCATCCTCGTTGCGGGCTCGGTCAGCGACGCCTACGGGCGCGTGCTCGTGCTGCGCATCGGGCTCATCGGGTTCGGGGTGGCCTCCATCGCGATCGCGGCCTCGCAGTCGGCCGAGTTCCTCATCGTGGCGCGCGCCGTGCAGGGTGCGGCGGGCGCGTTCCTGGTGCCGAGCTCGCTCGCGCTCATCACGTCGAACTTCAGCGGCCCTGCGCAGAGCCGCGCCATCGGCATCTGGACGGCCATGACGACCTCGGCGATGATCGTCGGCCCCCTCATCGGCGGCGTGCTGGTCGACCTGGCGTCGTGGCGGCTCGCGTTCCTCATCAACGTCGTGCCGATCGCCGCGACGCTCGTCCTGCTGGCGCGCGGCGGGTTCCACGACGTGCGGCATCCCGACGCGTCCATCGACTGGCTGGGCGCGATCATGTGCACGTTCGGGCTCGGCGGCATGGTCTACGCCCTGATCGAGCAGCCGAACTCCGGGTGGACGGCGCCCCACATCTGGATCCCGCTCGTGGTCGGCGCCGTGCTGTTCGTTGCCTTCATCCTGCGTCAGCGGTACGTGCGCAGCCCGATCCTGCCGCTCGACCTCTTCCGCGTGCGCAACTTCTGGACGGGCAACGTCGCCACCGCGTTCATCTACGGCGCTCTCGCGCTCAACGGCATGGTCGTGGTCGTGTACCTGCAGGAGGGGCCCGGTCTGTCGGCCACGGCGGCGGGGCTCGCGAGCCTGCCCGTGACCCTCATCATGATCGCGCTGAGCTCGCGCGCCGGCGAGTGGAGCGGCCGGTGGGGACCGCGGCTCTTCATGACCGTCGGGCCGATCGTCATGGGCCTCGGCGCGCTCCTGCTGCTCACGACGACCGCCGAGTTCTCGTACTGGTGGCAGGTGCTGCCCAGCATGATCGTGATGGGCGTCGGCCTCGCCCTCACGGTCGCGCCGCTCACCTCGGCGATCCTCGGCGCCATCGAGCCCGAGCGCTCGGGCATCGCCTCGGCGGTCAACAACGCCGTCGCGCGCGTCGCCGGCCTCGTCACGGTCGCGCTGCTGGCGGTCATCGTCGGCGGCTCGCTCGACCTCGAGGGCTTCCACCGGGCCGCCCTCGTGACCGCGGCGCTCATGATCGTCGGCGGCATCACGTCGTTCCTCGGCATCCGCAATCCCCCGCGCGACACCGCCGATCAGCCGTCGCACTGATCGAGGGGATGCCGCCACCCGATCGCGGCGCACGTCCACGGCCGGTGCGCGCCGGGGTGCGGCATCCACTCTGTCGCGATAGACACGGCGGAACACGCTGGCCCCGCCGCGGTGTGCCCTGCAAGACTGGCCGCATGGCCGTCATCGAGAACTCGAAAGTCACCGTCGTCGGCGCCGGCAGCGTCGGATCGAGCACCGCGTACGCGGCACTCATCCGCGGGTCGGCGCGTCACGTCGCGCTGTACGACATCGCGACCCAGAAGGTCGAGGCCGAGGTGCTCGACCTCGCCCACGGCACGCAGTTCACCGGATCCAGCGACATCATCGGCGGCAGCGACCTGTCGGTCGTCGAGGGCTCGCACGTCGTGGTGATCACCGCGGGCGCCAAGCAGGACCCGGGGCAGACGCGCATCGAGCTGGCAGGCGTCAACGCCCGGATCATGAAGACGATGATGCCGCAGCTGCTGGAGGCGGCCCCCAACGCCATCTACGTGATCGTCACGAACCCGTGCGACGTGCTGACGGTGCTCGCACAGGAGCAGACGGGCCTGCCGCCGGAGCGCATCTTCGCGTCGGGCACGGTGCTCGACACGTCGCGCCTGCGGTGGAAGCTCGCCGAGCGCGCCGGGGTGTCGACCTCGAGCGTGCACGCCTACATCGTCGGCGAGCACGGCGACACCGAGTTCCCGCTGTGGTCGAAGGCGACGATCGGCACGGTCCCGATCCTGGAGTGGGTGACGCCCCGCGGCGACCGCATGACCGCCGAAGAGCTCGACCAGATCGCCATCGATGTGCGCGACGCCGCCTACAAGGTCATCCAGGGCAAGGGTGCGACCAACTACGCCATCGGCCTGTCGAGCGCCCGCATCATCGAGGCGATCCTCGGCGACCAGCACGCGGTGCTGCCGGTCTCGCCCCTGCTGCGCGACTTCCACGGCGTCGACGGCGTCGCCCTGTCGGTCCCGTCGGTCGTGAGCGCGGCCGGTGCCGTCCCGATCCGCGAGACGCAGTTCGACAGCCGCGAGCTCGATCTGTTCCACCGGTCGGCCGACGCACTGCGCGAGGTCGCCGACTCGCTGCGCGGCTGACACATCGAAGGACGTGGATGCCGCGGGTGTCGGCATCCACGTCCGCGCTTCTGGACGACGAGCCAGGAGCTTCTGCAAGCAGGAACGAATCCGGGGGGTCGTCGTGCGATCGCACACACGCGTGTCCAGGGGCCTTGCGCTCACCGCCTCCGTCGCAGTCGCCCTTCTGGCGATGACGGGATGCTCCGCCCCGGCGCCGACGGCGACGTCGACGCCCGCCCCCACCGGCACCTCGCAGGCGCTGCCGGCAGAGACGGTCGCCGCGCTGCAGGCGGTGCTCGACGAGGCGCCGATCGGCGACCGGCTGCCGGGCGTCATCGCCCGGGTCATCACGCCCGACGGCACCTGGACGGGGACGGCGGGCACGGTCTCGCTCGAGACCGACGAGGCGCCGGCCGCGACCGACAACACCCGCATCGGCAGCCTCACCAAGACGATGACGGCGACGATTCTGCTGCAGCTCGTCGGCGAGGGACTGGTGAAACTCGAGGACCCGATCTCGATGTACGTGCCCGACGCGCCCAACGGCTCGGCGACCCTGCGCCAGCTGGCCGACATGACCAGCGGTATCCCCTCGTACTCGACGGACCAGGACTGGCAGAACGCGTACTTCGGCGATCCGAGCACGGTCTTCACGTCGCAGGAGCTGCTCGACTACGCCAAGACGCTTCCCGTGGACGGAGCGCCGGGAGAGGTGTGGGTGTACTCGAACACCAACTACATCCTGCTCGGCATGGTCATCCAGCAGGTGCTGTCGCAGCCCATCGCCGACGTGTTCGCCGAGCGCCTGTTCGAACCGCTCGGGATGGACCACACCGTCTACCCCGACGGCTCCGCGGCGATGGACGAGCCGCGCCTGTCGGGCGTGACGGTGCAGGGCCAGCCCGAGGGCACGATCGCCGACGCCACCGACTGGAACCCGTCGTTCGGCAACACCGCGGGCGAGGTGATCTCGACCCTCGACGACCTCGAGCTGTGGGCCGATGCGCTGTTCACCGGCGAGGGCGTCCTCACTCCCGAGCTGCAGCAGCTGCGGCGCGACTCGATCCTGTCGTCGCCGCCGCCCAACACCGCCGACGGCGGCTACGGCATCGGGTGGGGTGCGCGACCGGACGGCTGGTGGGGCCACTCCGGCACCATCCCCGGCTACACGACGTCCGTCTTCCACTCCTACGACCTGGACGCCACGATCGTCGTCGTGACCTCGTCCGACATCGAGTTCGACGGCGGCGGCCTGCCCGCGCCGACCCTGTTCGAAGGGCTCGCCGCCGCCTTGGGCTGACTCCGAGGAGACGGGATGCCGCGGCTCGCGGCATCCGTCCGTCCGAGGTCGCGCGGGCCTCGCGGGCGATGTCGCACGCCGCACGTACGCTGAACGCATGGCCGCACCCCGACGCCCCACGCAGACCGCGCCGTACCGGTGCACGGAGTGCGGGTGGACGACCCTCAAGTGGGTCGGGCGGTGCGGCGAGTGCCAGCAGTGGGGCACCGTGGTCGAGGCCGCGGAGCAGACCGGCATCCTGCGATCCGTGACGCCGGTGGCGCCGGGCGCCTCCCGGGCCGCGCAGCCCATCACCCACATCGACACCTCCGACGTCCCGCGTCGCACGAGCGGTGTCGGCGAGTTCGACCGGGTGCTCGGCGGCGGCATCGTGCCCGGCGCCGCGATCCTGCTGTCGGGCGAGCCCGGCGTCGGCAAGTCCACGCTGCTGCTGGAGGTCGCGGCCCAGTCCGCGCGGGCCGGGCGCCGGGTGCTGTACGCGAGCGCCGAAGAGTCCACGGCGCAGGTGCGGCTGCGGGCAGAGCGCACCGGCGCGCTCCACGACGAGCTGTACCTCGCGAGCGAGACCGACCTCGCGACGATCCTCGGGCACGTCGACGAGGTGGCGCCCGACCTGCTGATCGTCGACTCGGTGCAGACGGTGTCGTCGGCGCTGTCGGAGGGCATGGCCGGGCATCCGTCGCAGGTGCGCGAGGTCGCGGCGACGCTGATCCGCATCGCCAAGGAGCGGGCGATCCCGACGATCATCGTCGGCCATGTCACGAAGGACGGGTCGATCGCGGGTCCCCGCATCCTCGAGCACCTCGTCGACGTGGTGTGCCAGTTCGAGGGCGACCGGCAGACGTCGCTGCGCTTCGTGCGCGCGCTCAAGAACCGCTTCGGTCCTACCGACGAGGTCGGCTGCTTCGACATGACCGGCGCGGGCATCGCCGAGGTGCCAGACCCGAGCGCGCTGTTCCTCGGGCACGGCACGTCCGAGCCGGGCACGTGCGTGTCGATCGCACTCGAGGGCCGGCGCGCCCTCCCGGTCGAGGTGCAGGCCCTGGTCATCGACAGCAAGTCGCCCAACCCGCGGCGCATCGTCAACGGCGTCGACGCCGCGCGCGTGGCCACCGTGCTCGCGGTGCTCGAGAAGCGCGTCGACGTCAAGACGTCCGACAAGGACGTGTACGTCTCGACGGTGGGCGGCGTGCGGTTCACCGAGCCCGCGGCCGACCTCGCGATCGCGCTCGCGGTGGCCGGCGCCGTGAACAACCTCACGATCCCCCGCCACATCGCCGCCGTCGGCGAGCTGAGTCTCGCGGGCGAGATCCGCCCCGTGACGCAGTCCGCGCAGCGCCGCACCGAGGCCGCCCGCCTCGGCTACCGCGACCTCATCGACAACCGTTCGGGCCGGCTCCTCGGCGCGCTGAACGACGTCCGCGCGCGGACCAAGGGCCGCCCCGGCGACGACATCCCCGAGTTCTGACCCGGCGGGCTACGCCTCCGACGGATGGGAGAGGTCGAGGCGGTCCGCCACCACCCGCAACTGGTCGCCGTCGTCGACGATCTCGAAGATCTCGGCGCGCACGACCGGCGTGTTCATGCCGCGGTGGAGGATCAGGTAGCTCCTGCCGTCGAACCCGTCGAACACCATGCCGTGGCCCGCGTTCCCGTCGACGAGGATGCCGTTCTGCACCCACGGGCCGAACAGCGAACCGCTGGGCGAGGTGGCCGAGGTCTCGATGTACTCGTCGTGACCGTCGGGATGCCGCCGATAGGAGGCCCACAGCATCGTCAGGGCCCCGCTCTCCAGCCTGCGCAGCTGGCAGCCGTCCGAGACGTACGGCGCGAGGGAGCCCGCCGTCGCCGCCCACTCGCGCAGCCACGATCCCTCCGAGGCACGGAACAGGTGCACCGGCTCGCCGACGGGGCCGCTCAGGTCGGGGGCGAGCCGGATCGCCTCGAAGGTGCCGTCGATCACCTGCACCCACTCGTGCGCGTAGACCATCCAGGGCGTGCCGTCGTCGTCGAGGTACAGGGTGCCGTCGAGCGACATGAACTCCGGCGGCGGGATCGGGCGGTCGGTGCGCACGAGCTCGAACGGCCCGTCGAGCGAGTCGGCGACCGCGATCACGGTGCCGCGGGCCGTCGGACGTCGGGCCGCGGAGTCGCCCGCGGAGCGCACCTCGAACACCGTCGACCCGCGCTGCGGCCACGGCAGCTCGGTCGCCGGCTGGTGCAGCGTCGTGAAGAGGTAGTAGCGGCCGCGGTACTCGTGGACCTCCGGGGCCCAGGGGGCGGCATCCCGATCCGCCCAGCTGTCGCCCGGCACGCGGAACACGACGTTCGGCCCCGACCAGTCGCGCAGATTCTCACTCGTGTACGAGACCACGCCGGTGCCGTGGATCGGACCGCGGCGCCCGTCGAACGCGGTGAACAGGTGGTAGCGGCCAGTGCGCGCATCGGCGACGACGAACGGGTCGTGCACCGGGATCTGGTCGAGCGTCTGCGTCGGGGCAGCAGTCATGGGGTCCTCCTGGTGCGGGCTCAACGCCCGCGCGGACGGCGGCGGCGCTGCGGGTCGACGAGACCGAGAGCGATCGGGATCACGAGTCCGATCGCGCACACCATGCCCACCAGGACGTATTCCACCCCGCGAGCATGCCCAACAGACCGGTACACCGCGCGCACCCGCGTCGGAGTGTCGCGGATGCCTCGGCGCGATCAGGCGTCGAGCGCAGCGATGACGTCGACGGGCGACGCCTGCATCGGGTGAGGTCCGGCGATGTCGAAGAACACCGTCGAGATGCTGTCCTTGTGCGTCTCGAGGAACGCGCGCAGCCACCCCGGCGACTGCAGGGCGACAGCGGGCGGCAGCGCCGCCGGCTTGTTCGCCGCGTCGCTGAACAGCAGCAGGGCGAGGTCGCCGGTGTTCGGGTCGCGGTACGTCCACACCTCGCCCACGTCGAGCGGGTTGTCGCGCTGGCCGGGCTTCATGAGCGGCACGACGGTGGGCCCGTGACGCAGCGCGAACGCGACGGCCGCCATGTCCTGCGTCTGCAGCGCGTCGCCCAGCTGCGTGTTGCGGAACTCGAGCGGTTCCTTCGGCTTCTTCACGCGCTTCTTGCCTGCCACCCCACCAGCCTAACCAGCGGCTCAGGCCAGGAACCCGCGCACGAGTGCCTCCGAGCCTGCCAGGTGCTCGAGGATCGCCGCGACGGCGGCATCCGGTCGCCCCGCGAGGATGGCCGTGACGATCCGCTCGTGCTGCCCGTTGGAGTGCTCGATGTTGCGCCGCAGCAGCGGGAACGTGTCGAGCCACTCGTTCACCCGTGCCCGGTTCTCGGCCGCGAGCGCGACCAGCGACGGGATGCCGGCGGCCTCGGCGATCGCCAGGTGCAGCTGCGTGTCGAGCCGGCGGTAGTCCGACTCGGATGCCGCGGCCACCGCCTCGAAGTGGGCCCACAGCTCGTCGCGGGCCGTGGCGTCAAGGGTGCGTGCTGCGGCGGCGCGGGCGGCGCCGGCTTCGAGCACGCGGCGCATGCCGAGCACGTCCTCCATCTCCTCGGGCGTGACCTGGCGCGGATTGTCGGGCTGCGGAAGCGGATCGGCGACGAACGTGCCGCCGTAGCGGCCGCGGCGCCGCACCAGGTATCCGGCGTCGGCGAGCTCGCGGATCGCCTCGCGCACCGTGTCGCGGCTCACCGCGTACAGCGCGGCGAGCTCGCGCTCGGACGGCAGCGATTCCCCCGGTGGAACGACGCCGAGTCGCACCGTCTGCACGAGCCGCGCCGTGGTGTCTTCGAGGGCGTTGCCCTCGCGCACGGGCCGGTAGACGGCCTTGCGCACCTCCGCCAGGGGCGCGTCCGTCATGGCCGCAGCGCGGACGACAGCGAGAACGTGGATGCCTCCGCCACCAGCCCCTCGAACAGCCGGCGATCGTCGGGGTTCTCTTCGGGGTGCCACTGCACTCCGACGACGTAGCCGTCGCCGTCGGACTCGAACGCCTGCACGAGACCGTCGTCGGTGCGCGCCGCCGGGACGAGCCCCCCACCCAGTCGGTCGATGCCCTGGTGGTGGTAGCTGTGGACGTCGAGCTCGCCGGGCCCGATGAGCTCGGCGAGCCGGGACTGCCCATCGACGGTGACTTCGTTGATGGCGTACTCGCCGCCGCCGATGCAGTACTTCTCTGTGCCGAGCTCGTCAGGAAGGTGCTGGTGCAGGGTCCCGCCACGGGCGACGTTGATGAGCTGGAGACCGCGGCAGATCGCGAGCACAGGCATACGCCGGCGCTCGGCGCCGCGGAACAGCGCGAGCTCCCACTCGTCGCGGTCCGCGCGTGCCGGGTCCGTGAGCGGGTGGCGCTCGGCGCCGTACAGTGCGGGATCCACGTCGAGCCCGCCGGTCAGCAGGAGGCCGTCGAGGCGATCGAGCACGGCGTCGACCACGTCTTCTGCGGCGGGCTGCGGCGGCAGCAGCACCGGGATGCCCCCCGCGGCCGTGACCGACGTGATGTACGGCTCGGGCAGGAATGCCCCTCGCTCCTGCCAGACGTCCTGCGTCACGAGCTCAAGGTAGGTCGTCAGGCCGATCACCGGCTTCCTCGTGGACTCCAACTCCCACCATCCCCTCAAAAGTTCTGCCTCAAAGGTAGACACAGCGTACCAATAGGGGTGACAATCGTCGAAAGCACGCACGACCGGTTGTTCGGCCAACACCCGGTGCGGGGAGCGGGGCGGTCCGGGGGGACGCCCCGCTCCGCGGTTTCACGGAGCGTCGGGCCTTGAAGCGGAGCTCAGTAGAGCAGGAACTGCTTCGGCTGGGTCGACGGGATGCCGCCGATCTCGACCGTCAGGTTGTACGACGCGCCGCCGCCCGGAGCACGCGGACGCGTTGCGTCGGCGCACGTGCCGACCGCGGAGCGCGTACGGTCCCACGCCAGCGGCGACGCGCTCGACACCGTCTGGCCGGCGGCGATCGTCACGATCATGTCGCTCGGCTCGCTCTGGCAGTCGGTCGAGCGCCACCAGACGTCGTCACCACTGGTGACCGTGAACGACTGGCCGCTCGTCCCGACATTGAGCGTGCAGTCGGGGCCGTTGTTGGTGAGCTTGATCGTGAACTGCGGGCTTTCGTCGCCCGAGTAGGTGTCGGCCGAGGTGACCGCCTCGACGGAGACCGCGCTCGCGACACAGGGCAGCGCGGTGGGCGTCGCACCGGGCGTGGGCGTCTCGGCGCCATCCGTCGCACCACCGGTGGCGCCGGCGTCACCCGCGGCGTCCGTCGCGCCGGAGGAGGGCACGGGCAGCGAATCGGTCTGATTCTGCTTCGTGGAGGTGTCGTCCTTGGCGTCCGTCTCGTCCGCGACCCCGGCCCAGGGCTGCGCGATCAGCAGCCACACGACACCGGCGATCACCAGCAGCCCGACGAGCAGCACGATGCGCCGACGGCGGTACACCGCCGGGGATTGGCGACGTCGCGGGGTGGTGCCGGTCATGCTGACAGGCTAGACCGAGGCCGCCGGCATCCCGATCCGGCACGCGCCGCGTGGGCAAACCCCCAGGTTGCCGCCGAGGTCACAGACGCTTGAGCATGCGGGTGTTGCCGAGGGTGTTCGGCTTCACGTGCGCGAGGTCGAGGAACTCGGCGACGCCCTCGTCAGGAGAGCGGATGAGCTGCGAGTACACGTCGGGATCGACCACCTGCTCGCCGATCTGCTCGAAGCCGCGGCGCTCGAAGAAGTCGACCTCGAAGGTCAGGCAGAACAGCCGCGAGAGCCCGAGCGTGCGGGCGTTGGCCTCCAGGCCGTCCACGATCGCCCGGCCGACGCCGTGGTGCAGCCAGCCGTCGGCGACGATCAGCGTGCGCACCTCGCCGAGGTCCTCCCACATGACGTGGAGGGCACCGCAGCCGATGAGCTCGCCGTCCGCGTCCTCGGCGACGAGGAACTGCTGCGTCGCCTCGTACAGCACGACGAGGTCCTTGCCGAGCAGGATGCGTCGCTGCACGAACGGTTCGAGGAGCGCCTGGATGCGGCGGACATCGCGTGTACGCGCCGGCCTGATCGTGAACTCTGCCACCCGTCCAGCGTAGAACCCCCTGGACCCCGAGACGACGAAGAGCGGATGCCGTCGGCATCCGCTCTTCGTCCTTCGCGCCTCGACAGGCTCAGCGACGCGTGGTCCCTGAGCCTGTCGAAGGGTCAGGAGTTGGCTGCGAGGTCGGGCGTCGCGGTGATCTCGCCGCCGTGGACGACGCCCACCGCGACCTTCTCGCCGCGCGGGCCGTGCTCGAACACGAACTCGCCGTTCTGGGCGTCGACCTTCACGTGGTCGCCGGGGTTCAGCTCGCCGTGCAGGATCTTCTCCGACAGGCGGTCCTCGACCTCGCGCTGCATCGCACGACGCAGCGGGCGGGCGCCGAGCGTCGGGTCGAAGCCGATCTCGATCAGCTTGTCCTTGGCGGCGTCCGACAGCTCGAGCGTCATGTCACGGTCGAGCAGACGCTCGCCGAGGCGCTTGGTGAACAGGCCCACGATCTGGCGCAGCTCGTCCTTGTTCAGCTGCGGGAAGACGATGATGTCGTCGACGCGGTTGAGGAACTCGGGCTTGAAGTTGCGCTTGAGCTCCTCGTTGACCTTGCCCTTCATCCGCTCGTAGGTCGTGCCCTGGTCGCCCTCCACCTGAAAGCCCACCGGGCCGCCGGCGATCGCCGACGAACCGAGGTTCGTCGTCATGATGATCACCGTGTTCTTGAAGTCGATGACGCGACCCTGACCGTCGGTGAGGCGACCCTCTTCGAGGATCTGCAGCAGCGAGTTGAAGATGTCGGGGTGGGCCTTCTCGATCTCGTCGAAGAGCACGACCGAGAACGGCTTGCGGCGCACCTTCTCGGTGAGCTGGCCGCCCTCTTCGAACCCGACGAACCCGGGAGGGGCACCGAACAGGCGCGAGACCGTGTGCTTCTCACCGAACTCCGACATGTCGAGCGAGATCAGCGCGGCCTCGTCGTCGAACAGGAACTCGGCGAGCGCCTTGGCGAGCTCGGTCTTTCCGACTCCCGTGGGGCCGGCGAAGATGAACGAGCCCGAGGGGCGCTTCGGGTCCTTGAGGCCCGCGCGCTGGCGGCGGATCGTCTTCGCGAGGGCGGCGATCGCCTCCTCCTGGCCGATGACGCGCTGGTGCAGCGCCTTCTCCATGAAGACGAGGCGGCTCGACTCCTCCTCGGTGAGCTTGAACACCGGGATACCGGTCGCCTGGGCGAGCACCTCGGCGATCAGGCCCTCGTCGACCACCGCGTGCGACGCGACGTCGCCCGAGCGCCACTGCTTCTCCAGGCGCAGACGCTCGGCGAGGAGGGACTTCTCCTCGTCGCGCAGCGCGGCGGCCTTCTCGAAGTCCTGGTCCTCGGAGGCGCGCTCCTTGTCTTCGCGGACCTTGGCGATCTTGTCGTCGAACTCACGCAGCTCGGGCGGGCTCGACAGGATCGACAGGCGCAGACGGGCGCCGGCCTCGTCGATCAGGTCGATCGCCTTGTCGGGCAGGAAGCGGTCCGAGATGTACCGGTCGGCGAGGTTCGCCGCGGCGACGATCGCACCGTCGGTGATCTGCACCTTGTGGTGCGCCTCGTAGCGGTCGCGCAGGCCCTTCAGGATGTTGATCGCGTGGGGCAGGCTCGGCTCGGCGACCTGGATGGGCTGGAAGCGGCGCTCGAGGGCGGCATCCTTCTCGAAGTGCTTGCGGTACTCGTCGAGCGTTGTCGCACCGATCGTCTGGAGCTCGCCACGAGCCAGGAGCGGCTTCAGGATGGAGGCCGCGTCGATCGCGCCCTCGGCGGCACCCGCACCCACGAGGGTGTGGATCTCGTCGATGAAGACGATGATGTCGCCGCGCGTGCGGATCTCCTTCGTGACCTTCTTCAGGCGCTCCTCGAAGTCACCGCGGTAGCGGGAGCCGGCGATGAGCGAGCCGAGGTCGAGCGAGTAGAGCTGCTTGTCCTTGAGCGTCTCGGGCACGTCGCCCTTGACGATCGCCTGCGCGAGGCCTTCGACGACCGCCGTCTTTCCGACACCGGGCTCGCCGATGAGGACGGGGTTGTTCTTGGAGCGGCGCGACAGGATCTGCATGACGCGCTCGATCTCCTTCTCGCGCCCGATCACCGGGTCGAGCTTGTTGTCGCGCGCGGCCTGCGTGAGGTTGCGACCGAACTGGTCGAGCACCTGCGAGCCGCCCTGCGTGGTGCCCTGGGTCTGCTCGCCGGCGCCGGAGGCGACACCCGCGGGCTCCTTGCCCTGGTAGCCCGACAGCAGCTGGATGACCTGCTGGCGCACCTTGTTGAGGTCGGCGCCGAGCTTGACGAGCACCTGGGCGGCGACGCCCTCGCCCTCGCGGATGAGGCCGAGGAGGATGTGCTCGGTGCCGATGTAGTTGTGGCCGAGCTGCAGCGCCTCACGGAGGCTCAGCTCGAGCACCTTCTTGGCGCGCGGGGTGAAGGGGATGTGGCCGGTCGGCTGCTGCTGACCCTGCCCGATGATGTCCTGCACCTGCTCGCGCACCGCATCGAGCGAGATGCCGAGGCTCTCGAGGGCCTTGGCGGCGACGCCCTCACCCTCGTGGATGAGACCGAGCAGGATGTGCTCGGTGCCGATGTAGTTGTGGTTGAGCATCTTCGCCTCTTCCTGGGCGAGGACGACCACACGACGGGCACGGTCGGTGAATCTCTCGAACATCGTTCACTCCTCCGGGGCGCCTCGGGTCGCTTGTGACCCACTGCGCCTTACAAAGAGGGTAGCCAGCGGGCCCCCGCCGGACGGCGATGTTCGCCGTGGGCATATCGACCACCCCTGCGGTCGGTGCGTCCGTCGCGAGATCGGCGAGCTGCTCGTGCACGCCGACAGAGGGGTGGGGGGGGGGGCGGGGCGCCGGCGCCCCCCGCCCCCCCCCCACAGCGGGGGCCGGGGGGGGTGAAACACAGAAACGGCCGGCCCCCACAGAGACGGA
>NZ_JBHXJQ010000005.1:198057-227287 GCF_042722305.1 Microbacterium sp. NPDC058389 | reverse complement strand
GGTGTGGTGGCTGCCGCGGGGGGTTCCTGGGCGTGGGGGTTGGCCCCCCGCACTGGGTTGTGGGTTTTGGGGCGGCCCGCGACCACCCCAACCCCACGGATCAGTCGTGACCGATGATCGGGATGCGGACGTTGTCGAACTCGGCCCCCGTGAGGATCGCGAAGACCTCGGAGTCGTCGTCGAGCTCGGTCGTCACCTGCGCGACGTTGGCGCGGGGCGCCATGTCCATCGTGCACGCCTGGTCCGCGGGCGGCGTCGCGAAGGTCACGGTGACCTCGGTCGCGCTGGTCGCGGCGACGTCGGAGATGACGGGCACGCAGGTGGACGATCCCCACGTGACGATGACGAACTGGCCGTCATCGGCCCAGCCGGCGCTGGGCAGGTAGTCGGTGGACCCGCCGGCGACCAGGCCGGGGACGCCGTCGAGGTCGGTGTCGCCGCGGTAGGCGCCGGTGAGGCGGATCTCGACGTCCTGCGTCGGATCGACGCCCTCGGGCACGCCCACGAGCGTCGCGCGCGAGACGTAGTCCGCGGTGCACACCGTGTCGGCGGGCGGTGCCGTGAGCTCGACCTCGAGCACCCCGTTCGCGTACGTCGCGTCGCCGGCCATCGGGATGCAGTCGGTCGAGGACGAGCCCTCGGTGACGAGCGCGATCATGCGCCCGCCGTCGACCCACGCGGCGTCGACCTCGATCTCGGCCGACATGCCGCCGGACGCGGAACCCGAGGGCGACGTCGACGGCGTGGACGACGTGCCCGATCCGGCCGGCGACGCACACGCGGTGAGCACACCGGCGGCGAGCAGCGCGAGCCCGAGACCTGCGGCGAGTGAACGGGAACGGACAGGCATGCGAGCCTCCTCGTGGTCTGCGGATGCTCACCCCCGAGGCATCCGTCTCCCCTATCGTGTCGCAACCGGGCCGGGAATCTCAGTCTCTCGATAACGTGCCGGTCACGATCGGCCGGGAGAACGCCTCATTGCAGCGCGGACGTGAGCCGAGCGAGGTTGTCGAGCACCGTGGAGCGGAGGGGCTGCTTCTCCCACTCGTCGAGCGTGAGTTCTCGCGAGAGCGAGCGGTACATGTCTTCGACCGAGCGCATCTCGTCGACGAACTCCTCGCCGCGCACGAGCATCGAGATCTCCATGTTGAGACCGAACGAGCGCATGTCCATGTTGCTCGATCCGATGATCGCGACCTCGTCGTCGATCGTGAGGCTCTTGGTGTGCAGGATGAACGGCTTCTTGTACATCCAGATCTTCACACCGGCCCGCAGCAGCGCCTCGTAGTAGCTGCGCTGCGCGTGGTAGACCATCGCCTGGTCGCCCTCCTCCGAGACGAACAGCTCGACGTGGATGCCGCGCTGGCATGCCGTCGTGATCGCGAGGAGCATCGCCTCGTCGGGGACGAAGTACGGACTGACGACGATGATCTTGCGCTGCGCCGCGTAGAGCAGCCCCGCGAAGAGCTTGAGGTTGTTCTGGAACTCGAATCCGGGACCCGACGGCACGATCTGGCAGTCGAGATCGCCGGGGCCCGCCGTCACGTCGAACAGGTCGATCTGCTCGGTGAGCACCTCGTCGGTCTCGGAGTACCAGTCGCTGAGGAACACCGCGTTGACGGATGCCACGACCGGGCCCTCGATGCGCGCCATGAGGTCGACCCAGTGCAGGCCCCGCTTGATGTTCTTCTTGAGGTTGTACGTGGAGGCCGTGACGTTCTGCGACCCGGTGAACGCGACGCGCCCGTCGACGACGACGAGCTTGCGGTGGTTGCGCAGGTCGGGTCGCTGGTACTTGCCCTTGAGCGGCTGCACAGGCAGCATCAGGTGCCACTGCGCGCCCATCGCGGTCAGTCGCTTCAGCGTCTTGCGGTAGAACGGCTTGCCACGGTTCGCCCAGTGGTCGAGCAGCACCCGCACCGTCACGCCGCGCGCCGCGACCTCCTCCATCGCGCGGAAGAAGTTGTCGGTCGCGGCGTCGGTCTGCAGGATGTAGAACTCGACATGCACGAAGCGCCGCGCCTCGCGGATGGCGTCGGCCATCGCGTCGAGGCTCTCCTGATAGTCGGGGATGAGGTGCGCCGCGTTGTCGCCGGCGAGCGGCATCGCGCCCAGGTTGCGGTTGAGGGTCACGAGCGAGGTGAACCACCCAGGCGCGTGCGGGCGCAGCGTGCCGAAGTCGAGGGACTCGCTCGTGTCGTGGATGTAGTCGTTGATGCGCTCCTGCTTGCGACGGCGCTTGCGCGGCAGCCGCGGGTTGCCGATCAGCAGGAACAGGAACACGCCGATGATCGGGATGAAGTAGATCGCCAGCAGCCACGCCATCGCCGCCGTCGGGCGGCGGTTGCGCGGCACCACGATGATCGCCGTGACGCGGATGATGATGTCGATGATCAGGACCGTCACCACCCACCACGTCGCGTCGATGGTGACGGTGATCATCGGACGGTGCCTCTCAAGCGCTGCTCAGTGCGGGCTGACGGTGTGCCCCACTGTAGCGGGGTCGGCCGACACGCCCGGACCGCAGCGGCGACGCGCCGGATCAGCTGTCGGAGGGAGTGGATGCCGCCGCCCGCGGCGGCAGGCCGCGCTTCGCGCGCTCCTCGGCGTCGACCTTCGCGTACACGCGCCGTTCGGTGCGGTCGGCGCGCACGATGCTGCGCAGCACGAAGAAGAAGATCAGCGACACCAGGACGGTCGGCAGGAGTGTCCACAACGCCGCAGCCCAGAAGTCCATGCCCTCAAGGATACGCCGTGCGGGTATCGGTTCCTCCCCAGGCCCCGAGAATCGCCTGTCGCCGGTGCCAACCGTCCACAGGGGTTACGCGGCGCGGGGCATGCCCGCGAGAGTCGTCGGCCATGAGCCCGATGATCGTGAAGGCGGCGGATGCCGCGCAGTTCCTCTCCTTCGTCCCGCGGCTGCTGGGGTTCCGGCCCGCGCGCAGTCTCGTGGTGATCCCGTTCCGCGGCTCGCGCAGCCTGGGCGCGATGCGGCTCGACCTGCCGCCAGACGGCGAATCCGTCGAACCCGTCGCGTCCACCGTCGTGGGCATGGTCTGCCGGCTCCCCGACGCCGACGCGATCGCCGCGATCGTCTACACCGACGCCCGCTTCGGGGACGAGGGGATGCCGCACCGCCCGCTGCTGGACGCGGTGGCGTTCCACGCCGACGCGTGCGGGGTCGGCGTCGGCGACCTGCTCTGTGTCGCCGCGGATGCGTGGGCCTCGGCGCTCGATCCGGAGGGCCCGCCCGGAGGCCGCCCGCTCGGCGAACTGGACCACGACGATGCGGGGCTCGGCGGTCTGCCCGCTCCGGACGGTGATCAGGTGTCCGGAGCGGACCTGCCGGACTGCCCGCCCGACCAGCGTGCGCGGGTCGCGCGGGCGATGGGCGAGCTGCAGCGGGCCCTCGCGCTGCTCGGCGGCGCCGCCACGAGCGCCGAGCCGCCCGCCGCGGACGTGTCGCCGCCGGGACCGGCCGATGACCTCGGGCCGGTGCCCGCCCCGGTCGACGGGGAAGCGGCGGACGAGGCATCCACCGATTGCGGGGCGGAACGCGTCGACCCCCGCGCCCTGGCCGCAGCGGGGCGCCTCGATGACCTGCCCGAACTGTTCGAGGACGTGCTGCAGTGTCCTGACGCGCTCGACGCGTACGACCTGGCGGCGATCGCCTGGTGCCTCGCGCGACCGTCGCTGCGCGACATCGCCCTGGTGCAATGGAGGGGCAACCTCCACCAGGGCGACGAGGCGCTGACCGCACAGCTGCGGTGGGAGTCGGGAGAGGAGTACCCGCCCCACCTCGCCATGCGCATGTGGGGCGAGGGCGACCCGCCGTCATCGGTGCGGCTCGACACCGCACTCCGACTCGCGCGGCGGGTGGCGGCGGCGCTCCCCCGCGCCGACCGCCCCGGACCGTTGGCGATGTGCGCGTGGCTGGCATGGGCGCTCGGCCGCTCCACTCACGCCGCCGAGTACGCACAGCGGGCCTGCGACATCGAGCCCGAGCACGGGCTGTCACAGATCGTCCTGTCGTTCGTGCACGCCGGGCACCTGCCCGACTGGGCGTTCCGGCGGTGAGGCTACTTGACGAGCGGGAAGAGGATCGTCTCGCGGATGCCGAGCCCGGTGACCGCCATGAGCAGACGGTCGATGCCCATGCCCATGCCACCCGTCGGCGGCATGCCGTGCTCCAGAGCGCGCAGGAACTCCTCATCGATGCGCATGGCCTCCAGGTCGCCGCGCGCGGCGAGCTTCGCCTGCTCGACGAAGCGCTCGCGCTGGATCACCGGGTCGATGAGTTCGGAGTAACCCGTGGCGAGTTCGAAGCCGCGCACGTACAAGTCCCACTTCTCGACGACGCCCGCGATCGAGCGGTGCTCGCGCACCAGCGGGCTGGTGTCGACGGGGAAGTCCATCACGAACGTCGGGCGCACGAGTCCCGGCTTCACGAAGTGCTCCCACAGCTCCTCGACGAGCTTGCCGTGGATGGGGTGCGGCGGAAGGTCGACGCCCTCGGCCTCGGCCAGCGCGACGAGGTCTTCGAACGGCGTCTCCGGCGTGATGGTGCGGCCGGCCGCTTCCGACAGCGAGCCGTACATCGACAGCCGGTCCCACTGCCCGCCGAGGTCGTAGTCGGTTCCGTCGGCCCACGTCACCGTGGTGGATCCCGACACCGCGATCGCCGCGTTCTGGATCAGCTCCTGCGTCAGATCGGCGATGCCGTTGTAGTCGCTGTAGGCCTGGTACGCCTCGAGCATCGCGAACTCGGGGCTGTGAGTCGAGTCGGCACCCTCGTTGCGGAAGTTGCGGTTGATCTCGAACACGCGGTCGATGCCGCCCACGACGGCGCGCTTGAGGAACAGCTCCGGCGCGATGCGCAGGTACAGGTCGGCATCGAACGCGTTCGAATGGGTGATGAACGGGCGGGCCGAGGCGCCGCCGTGCTGCACCTGGAGCATCGGCGTCTCGACCTCGAGGAAGTCGTGCGACGCGAACGTCTCGCGCAGGCTGGCGTTCACCTTGGCGCGGGCGACGACCGTGTCGCGCGCCCGGTCGCGCACGATCAGATCGAGGAAGCGGCTGCGGACGCGGCTCTCCTCGCTCAGCTCCGAGTGCAGGTTCGGCAGCGGCAGGACCGCCTTGGACGCGATGCGCCACTCCGACACCATGATGGACAGCTCGCCACGACGGCTGGAGATCACCTCTCCCGACACGAACACGTGGTCGCCGAGGTCGACGAGTTCCTTCCAGAGCTGCAGCGACTCCTCGCCCACCGCGGCGAGCGAGACCATCGCCTGGATGCGGCTGCCGTCGCCCGCCTGCAGCGAGGCGAAGCAGAGCTTGCCGGTGTTGCGGCTGAACACGACACGGCCGGCCACACCCGCGACGACACCGGTCTCGGCGCCCGCTTCGAGATCGCCGAAGCGCTCACGCAGCCCCGGGATCGTGTCGGTGATCGGCAGGCTCACGGGGTACGCCCCACCCGCGGCATCCACTCGCTCGGCGATCAGCCGCTCGCGCTTGGCCAGCCGCACGGCCTTCTGCTCGAAGACGTCTTCTTCGGTCGGCTCGGCGGGCGGGGTCGTGTCGGTCACGAGATGGGCTCCTCGGTGGGGTGTTCTCCGCAGAACGCGGACCCGACGAGTCTACCGAGGGCCGTCTCCGGGCTCGCTGAGTCTGACGGCGACCGGATCCGACGCCCGCCGGCGGGAAATGACTTCCCCTGTGAACTGGGCTATGGTCGGCCGGACCCGCCAACTATCACAGGGGAAGCGAGCACATCATGTCGAAGCAACAGGCGAAGAAACCAGCCCAGCTGTCGCTCAAGGAGAAGCGCGAGCAGAAGCGGTCGAAGGTCGAAGAGAGCACGGTGCGGACCCGCAAGGGCTCTTGATCCAGGGCGCTTCGTGCGGACGCGACGACGTGCTCCGCCCGGAGTGCGCCGAGCGGGGACGACCGGTGTCCTTCCCGCTCGGCGGCGGTCAGCCGAGGTAGATCTCGGCGTTGTCGACGAAGCGGTGGCCCGCGACGGTCGCGGCGATGAGCGCCAGGGCAGGACCCTGAGAGCCCTCGTCGGCCGGCAGGAAGGTCTGCGGGTCGACGACGCTCAGGTACTCCAGCCGGATGCGGGGCTCCCCCATCAGCGTGGACTGCGCAGCGGCGATGCACGCGTCGATGCCGCGGTCGGCGTTCGCGGCGGCGGCGTCCAGCGCCGCGGGCAGCAGCGCCGCGGCGACGAGGTCACGGTCCTCGAGCATCCCGACCCGCGTGGACACCGGCAGGCCGTCGTCGCGCCGAACGGTCTGCACGGTCGCGACCTCGACGTCGAAGAACAGGTCGCGGATCATGCGACGCACAAGGAACACGCGCTGCCGGTCGCGCTCGCCGTACACCGCGACATCGGGCCGGACGAGGTTCAGGAGCTTGGCCTCGACCGTCAGCAGCCCGTCGAAGTAGAACGGGCGGGCACGACCCTCGTAGCGCAGCCCCAGGTCCCCGGCGCTGACCTTGGTCGTCGCGCTGCCGTCGGGCAGCAGCTCGGCCGCGTCCGGCGCGAACACGACGTCGACGCCGAGCGACTCCAGCAGCTTCTCGTCCTCGTCGGGCGTGCGAGGGTAGGCCGCGTGCTCCGCGGGCGACCCGAAGCGCAGCGGGTTGACGAACAGCGAGACCACGACGACGTCGGCGACCTCGCGGGCACGATGGACGAGATCGATGTGGCCGTCGTGCAGCGAGCCGATCGTCGAGATGAGGGCGACCCGGGCTCCCGGGACGGCGTCGCGGACCTCGGCGAGACGGGACCGGAGGCCGTCGACGGTGCTGATCATCCTTGGATCGTAGCGGTGGGGTCGACGCCCGGGCCGGAGCCCGCCTCACTCAAGGCGTGGTCGATGGTGGAGTGCACCAGCGCACGCAGGTACGCGCCCGGATACGGCACGCCCGCCTCGGCCAGCAGCCCGGTGGACTGCCGCACGATCGAGCGGGAGAACTCGCGGGCCGTCGCGATCGCCTCCGCATATGCGGGACGCGCAGCCTCCTCGATGACGACCGGCTCGCACCCGAGCTCGACGGCGAGCGCCTGCGCGATCGGGAGCACCGCACCCGGTGCCGTCACCGCCGCGTACGCGCTCGTCAGCGCACGGAAGTCCATCGACGTCCCGCTGAACTCGATCGCCGGGTGCACCGCCAGGGGGATCGCGCCCTTCCCGACGGCGGGAGCGAGTACGGCGGTCCCCCACGCCGGATCGGTGTGTAGGACGAGCTGCCCCGGCTGCCAAGCGCCGACATCGGCGAGCCCCGCGACCAGGCCCTCGAGCTGGTCGTGGGGCACCGCGACGATGACGAGCTCGCTCCGGCGCGCGACCTCGGTCGCGTCGAGCACCGGCACACCGGGCAGGATCGCCTCGACGCGCTCCGGGTCCGACCCTGCCGTGACGCCCACCAGCGCGTGTCCGGCGCCGCCGAGCGCTGCGCCGAGCACCGGTCCGACGCGCCCGGCCCCGATGATGCCGACGCCCAGCCGGCCGTCCCGCGTCATGTGCGGTGCTCCGTGTGGTCGGCCGGCGGCGGAGAGACGGCGGGCGGCGCCGTCGGCGCGACGTCCGCCGGTGGGGTCGGCGGTGCAGCGGAAGGCGCCGCCCCGGCCGGCGCGCCGGGTGTCGTGGCCACGGCGGCCGCGACCGACGCGGGAGCCGGGGTGGCGGCATCCACCTCGTCCTGAGCCCAGCGGTGAGTCCGGTCGGACTGCGCCGCCCGGACCGACGCACGAGCGACATCGTCGAACAGCCGCAGTGCGAGGTCGCGGTCGATCGCCGCCAGGAAGGGGGTGACCGGGCCCTGCACGACATGGGCGCGGCCGTTCGTGACGCCGCTGAGGCGATCGAGCGGTCCCTGGTAGAGCCCGAAGCTCTGCAGGCGGGCCAGCGGCAGGATGATGATCTTGCGCCACACCACCCCGCGCCGCATCAGCAGCTCATCCTCGGTCAGCAGGAAACCGTTGCGACGATACGACAGCGGCCGGATCCACCATGCGCGCCGGGGCGTGTTGGTGAACGCGTCGTCGGCCGTCGGGCCGAACATGCCCTGCTGCACCACGAGCGCGCGCTCGTCGTCGGTCATCGCCGGCTGCACGAGTCGCAGCACGCGCTCGACATCGGCCACGGTGCCGACCGGCAGCACCGTCGTGAAGTCGTCGTTGCTGCCGTCCGAGGCGCTGCGTCCGGTGAGGCGATTGATCCGGATGGTCCACCACCCGGCCGGCCGCCACATGATCGGCTGCGTGACCTCGACCGCGTGCACACGGCCCGGCGGCAGGATCTCGGTGATCGTCGTGGTCAGCCCGTACGTGATGCGCACCCCGTCGGGCGTCGGCGCGATCGAGTACCGCAGCGACTTGAAGATCGACCGCACCCAGTACGCGCCGAAACCGATGATCGCGGGCACGAAGCCGAACAGCATCCACGTGACGCCCTGGCTCACCCCGATCACGATCGCCACGAACGCGAAGATCAGGCCGATCGTCGACATGCTGAGGACATGGGATGCCACCAGCCGGCCCAGCGGGATGTGCACGACGGATTCGGGCTCGGCCACGGGGGCTTCTGGCCCCTCGATGATCCCGGTGAGCTCGCGGCTGACCGTGAGCCCCAGTGCAGCGGTCCGGCTGGCCGGGCGCGAGGCCGCACCGGGGGCCGCCGCTTCCGCCAGCCGTCGCCCGGACGCCAGCCGCAGGATGTCGGCGCGCACGGCCTCGGCGTTCGCCGTCGACAGGTACTCGAGTTTGACGTTGGCCGACATGCCGGCGCCGACGACCTCGAGCTTCGCCATGCCGAGCAGTCGGGCGATCATCGGGCGCGTGAGGTTGACGCCCTGCACACGGTCGAGCGGGGCGCGCCGGTGCGTGCGGAACAGGATGCCGCTGCGCACCTCGACGTCGTCCTCGGTGATGCGGAACGTGTGGAACCGCCACGACGTGTAGAAGACCGCGACGAGGATGATGAGCACACCGAGCACCGTCAGCGCGGCCAGCACGTAGAGGTTGTTCGCGATGATGAAGTCGACCGGGTCGCCGCCCATCTCCTCCCACTCGACCACCTCGTCGCCGACGCCCGGCGCCAGCCACGGCAGGAAGATGTACACCAGCCGGTCGCGCAGGTTCGAGATCACGATGCCGATCACGACGAGCAGGAACAGCCCGCCGCGCAGCAGCGGTGTGAGCGGATGCAGGCGATGCCACTCGCCGTCGCTGAGCGGCGAGCGGACCAGCTGCGGCGGCGGCGCAGCCGGCGGCGGTGCGGGGACGGTCATAGCCCCGTGCGCCGGCTCTCGGCGACCTCGATGAGGTGGTCGCGCAGCGTCTCGGCGGTCGACTGAGCGAGCCCCGGGATCACGACACCCGTCGCCGCGGCCGCCGTCACGAACTTCAGCTGGGCGATGCCGAACCCGCGGTCGAGCGGTCCGTGCGTGATGTCGATGAGCTGCATGCGGCCGTACGGCACCGCCACGAAGCGCTGCCACAGGATGCCCCGGCGGAAGACCAGGTCGTCCTCGCGCAGGCGGTAGCCGATCGCGCGCGCCTGGCGCGGCAGGATCGCGAGCGTCCAGATCTGGATGACGGCCAGCACGCCGCCGACGATCCACGCCCACTGCAGGTGCAGCACGAGTGCCAGCACGAGCGTCGCGACCACCACGATGGCGAGGATCGAGCCGTGCGAGATCAGCTGCACCGTCACATACTTGGGCGAGATCTGGTGCCACACCCCGCCCTCGAGGACGAGCCGGTTCTCGGACTTCGGCTCGACGAGCGACTCGAACGAGTCCTGGCCCTCAGTGGCTCTTGAGGCGGGGTTCGAGTCCGGAATCATCTCCGGGCTGTTCGTCATCGTCGTCCTTCCGGATGGTGCACAGGTGCTCCGCGACGAGTCCGGCGGCGACCAGGACGGCACCGCACACGGTCGTCGCGATGACCGTTCCCCACGAGCCTATCGACGGCGTGACCGGCCGGGTCGCGAGGAAGATCCAGAGCCCCGCGCCGAGACCGCCGATCGCCGCGCCGACGATGCTCGACGCCTTCGCCAGCATCGCGATGCGCAGCGCCCGGAACGGGTTGACCGCGGACGTCGACGTGCCGCGCGTGGCCCGCCGGATCGGCACGGCCAGGGCGATCACGACCGCACCGAGCAGCACCAGCAGGATCGGGAGCGTCACCGCGGGCGTGAAGGTCGAGCGCCCGGCGGAGGTCAGGACCTGGTCGATGAGGAATCCCACCGCGACCCCGAGGACCGCCGCGACGATGAGGACTCCGGCGCCGGTGCGTTTCATCCCTCGCCCCGCAGCCTGCGCAAGGCCTCGTCGACGCGCCCCACGCCCGGCAGCACCGCGTCCGGGTCGACGGCCAGCCACGGGCCCAGCACGAAGTCCCGCTCCGCCGCGCGCGGGTGCGGCAGCAGCAGGCGCGGATCGTCGCTGACGACGTCGCCGTACGCGATGAGGTCGAGATCGAGCGTGCGGTCCTCCCACCCGGGCTCGAGCGCCGAGCGCTCGGCCGACCGCACGCGGCCGTGGCGGCGCTCGATCGCGTGCAGGTAGTCCAGCAGCACCGACGGCGCCAGGCGCGTGGTGAGGACGGCAACGGCGTTCAGGTACACGGGGGCTGAGGCATCCCGGCCCTCGGGCTTCAGCGCGACCGACTCGACGGGCTCGGACGCGCGCACCGCGTCGACCAGCGGCAGCCGGGCGAGGTCGGTGATCGCGGCCGCCATCGTCTCGGCGCGGTCGCCGAGGTTCGCGCCGAGCGCGACCACGGCCTCGACAGGCGCATGCGGGTGCGGCTGGACGTCGCCGTCGAAGCCCTGCGCGAGTCGCCGGTTCACGCGTCCGGCCCCTCGCGCCTGCTGCGCAGGATCGTCACCGACACGTCGGCGAACGGCACCGTGATCGGCGCGTGCGGCTTGTGGATCGTCACCGACACCGTGTGCACCAGCGGATGCTCGAGCAGGTCGTCCGCGATGCGCGCCGCGACGCCCTCGATGAGGTTCAGCGGATCGCTGCCCACGAGCTCGACGATCCGCTCGGCGACCTCGCCGTAGTGCACCGTGTCGGCGACGTCGTCGGATGCCGCCGCCTGCGTCGTGTCGACGGACAGGGTCACGTCGACGACGAACTCCTGGCCGTCGCGCCGCTCGTCGGCGAACACGCCGTGGTGGCCGAACGCCCGGACGCCGGTCAGCGTGATCTGGTCGAGGGGTCCCATGCCGCTCCTTCCTCCCAGCTGCGCGCCACGATGAGAGCATCGCGCGTACCTGCGACATCGTGCACGCGCACGGCCCAGGCGCCCGCCTGAGCAGCCAGCACGCTCGTCACAGCGGTTGCGAGATCGCGGCGACGCTCGTCGACGTCGGCCGGGTCGGCCGCGAGTGCTTCAGCGAGGAACCGCTTGCGGCTCGTGCCCACCAGCACCCGCGCACCCGGTCCGACCAGTCGCTCGAGGCCACGCAGCACACCCCAGTTCTGGTCGCCGAGCTTGCCGAAGCCGATGCCCGGATCGAGGATCACGCGCGACGGCGCGATGCCGAGGGATGCCGCGACCTCGACCCGTTCGCGCAGTTCGGCGAGCACCTCGCCTACGACGTCTGCGTACTCGGCGCGGGCGTACATGTCGGTCGAGTGCCCGCGCCAGTGGCCGAGGGCGATGTCGGCGCCGGTGGGCGCGACCGCGGCGAGCATGCCGGGATCGGCGAGGCCGCCCGACACGTCGTTGACGATGCGTGCTCCCGCGTCGACGGCAGCGACCGCGGTGGACGCGTTCATGGTGTCGATGCTGACCGGGATCCCGGCCTCGGCGAAGGCGCGCACGACGGGAAGTACGCGCTCCCGCTCGACGCGGGGGTCCACGCGCTCGGCGCCCGGGCGCGTCGACTCACCTCCGACGTCGAGGATGTCGGCGCCCTGCGCGCGCAGCAGGAGGCCGTGGGCGACGGCGGCGTCGGCATCCGCGTACCGTCCGCCGTCGCTGAACGAGTCGGGCGTGACGTTCACGATCCCCATGATCCGCGTGGTCACGAGCGACCCGCTCCGATCAGCGCCACGATCTCGGCGCGGGCGGCGGGTTCGGCGAGCTCGCCGCGGGCCGCGATGGTCACGGTCGAGGCATCCGTCTGGCGTCCGCCACGCATCGTCACGCACTCGTGCGTCGCGTCGAGGACGACCAGGACGCCGCGGGCGTCGAGGGATCCTGCGATGACGTCGGCGATCTGCTCGCCCAGTCGTTCCTGCACCTGCGGGCGCGACGACAGGATCTCGACGACCTTGGGCAGGGCGCCGAGGCCGACGACCTGCTCGCCGGGCAGGTAGGCGAGGTGCGCGTGGCCGCGGAACGGCAGCAGGTGATGCTCGCACACCGAGCGGAACAGCACATCGCGCAGGATGACGGCGCCCGAAGGCAGGGTGTCGGGGGCCGGGCCGCGCGACACCGAGATCGTGTGCGCGAGCGGGGCTGCGGCATCCGCCCCCACCCCCGCGAAGAACTCGGCGTACGCGTCGGCGACCCGCCCGGGCGTCTGCCTCAGGCCGGGACGTTCGGGGTCTTCACCGATCGCCTCGAGGAGCTCGCGCACCAGAGCGGCGACACGATCACGGTCGACGGCCACGGGCGGCTCAGGCGGTCGCGGGACGCGCCTGCCCCGACGGGCGGCGCTTCGCGGCCTTCTCGGCCGTCGCCTGCTCGGCCTCGACGCTCGCGGCGAGACCCGCCTCGTCGCGACGCTGCGGCACCTCGACCGGGGGCAGCTCCGAGACCGGGCGCTGCTCGCTCGACAGCCACTGCGGGCGCGGAGGGAGGCGCTTGACGTCCTTGAAGATCTCGGCGAGCTCCAGGTGGTCGAGCGTCTCGTTCTCGAGCAGCGCGAGCGCCAGCTTGTCGAGGATGCCGCGGTTGGCGTTGATGACCTCGTACGCCTCGTTGTGCGCCTGCTCGATGAGGTCGCGCACCTGCGAGTCGACGCGCTCGGCGATGCGCTCGGAGAAGTCGCGGCCGTGGCCCATGTCGCGGCCCATGAAGACCTCGCCCGAGGACTGGCCGAGCTTGACCGGGCCGATGTCGCCGGTCATGCCGTACTCCGTGACCATCTTGCGAGCGATGTTGGTCGCCTTCTCGATGTCGTTGGAGGCGCCGGTGGTCGGGTCGTGGAACACGATCTCTTCGGCGACGCGGCCGCCCATCGCGTACGCGAGCTGGTCCTGCAGCTCGTTGCGCGTGACGGAGTACTTGTCGTCGAGCGGGAGCACCATCGTGTAGCCGAGGGCCTTGCCGCGCGGGAGGATCGTGACCTTCGTGACCGGGTCGGTGTGGTTCATCGCCGCCGCGGCGAGGGCGTGGCCGCCCTCGTGGTAGGCCGTGATGAGCTTCTCCTTGTCCTTCATCACGCGCGTGCGCCGCTGCGGGCCGGCGAGCACACGGTCGATGGCCTCGTCGAGCGCGCGGTTGTCGATCAGCTGCGCGTTCGAGCGGGCGGTGAGAAGCGCGGCCTCGTTGAGCACGTTGGCGAGGTCGGCGCCGGTGAAGCCGGGGGTCTTGCGGGCGACGACCTCGAGGTCGACGCCTTCGGCCAGCGGCTTGCCGCGGCCGTGCACCTCGAGGATCTTCTGACGCCCCTTGAGGTCGGGCGCGTCCACGCCGATCTGGCGGTCGAAGCGGCCCGGGCGCAGCAGCGCAGGGTCGAGGATGTCGGGCCGGTTGGTCGCCGCGATGACGATGACGTTCGCCTTGGGGTCGAAGCCGTCCATCTCGACGAGCATCTGGTTGAGCGTCTGCTCGCGCTCGTCGTGACCGCCGCCGAGACCGGCGCCGCGGTGACGGCCGACAGCGTCGATCTCGTCGATGAAGATGATCGCCGGCGCGTTGTCCTTGGCGTTGTTGAACAGGTCGCGGACGCGGCTCGCGCCGACACCCACGAACATCTCGACGAAGTCGGAGCCCGAGATCGAGTAGAAGGGAACGCCCGCCTCGCCGGCGACGGCGCGCGCGAGCAGGGTCTTGCCCGTTCCGGGAGGGCCGTACAGCAGCACGCCCTTCGGGATGCGGGCACCCACGGCCTGGAACTTCGACGGGTCCTTCAGGAAGTCCTTGATCTCTTCGAGCTCTTCGATCGCCTCGTCGGATCCGGCGACATCGCCGAACGTGACCTGCGGCATCTCCTTGGTCACGAGCTTCGCGCGCGACTTGCCGAACTGCATGACCTTGCTGCCGCCGCCCTGGGCGCTGGAGAGCAGGAACCAGAACAGCAGACCGAGCAGCAGCATCGGCAGCAGGAGCGAGAGGAAGCCGTCGAACCACGTCGCGCGCGGCACCTCGTCGTTGAAGCCGTCCTTCGGGTCGGCCGCGTTGATCGCGTCGACGACCTCATCGGCACGAGCCGTGACGTAGTAGAACTGCACGTCGCTCGCGCCCTCGTAGTCCTTCGAGAGCTTCATGTCGACACGCTGGTCGCCGTCGGTGTTGACCACCTCGGTGACGGTGTCGCCCTTGAGCAGCTCGAGACCCTCCTGCGTCGAGATCTGCTTCGCGCCGTTCAGGCTCGAGATGAGCGAGAACCCCACGATGAGGAAGACCCCGATCAGCAGGACGTAGAAGAGCGGGTTGCGAGTGATCTTCTTGAAGTCCATGGTGCGGGCCCGAGCCCGATCCCTTTCGTCGACGACCCGTCGCGAGGCCGATTACCCCCGTCGACGGTTGTTTCAGGGTAGCGCGGGCTTCCTAGGCGCCGTCTGTGCATTCGCCCCGGGCGTAATCACTGTCAGCTGTACACATGCGGTGCGAGCACCGCGACGTCGCGCAGGTTGCGGTACTTCTCCGCGTAGTCGAGGCCGTACCCGACCACGAACTCCGTCGGGATGTCGAACCCGACGTACTTGCAGTGCACCTCGACCTTGGCGGCCTCCGGCTTGCGCAGCAGCGCGAACACCTCGACGGATGCCGCACCGCGGGCCTCGAAGTTCTCCAGCAGCCAGCTGAGGGTGAGGCCCGAGTCGATGATGTCCTCGACGATGAGGACGTGCTTGCCGAGGATGTCGGTGTCGAGGTCCTTGCGGATCTGCACGACGCCGCTGGACTTCGTGCCGGCGCCATAGGAGGACACCGCCATCCAGTCCATCGTGACGTGCTTCTTGAGCGCCCGCGAGAAGTCGGCCATGACCATGACCGCCCCCTTCAGGACGCCCACGAGAAGCAGGTCCTCGCCCTCGTAGTCCGCGGCGACCTGCACCGCGATCTCGTCGAGCTTGGCTCGGATCTCCTCCTCGGTGACGAGGACTTCGTTGATGTCGCTGGAAACGTCGGCCGCGCGCATGCAGAGAGTCTATTCAGCCCAGGGCTGAGAACTCGATGCGTCCGCCGATCCGACGTGCGCGGCATCCCGGCAGGTCGATGGGTCCCTGACCCGACCAGTCCGTCACGAGCCGGGCCACCTCGAGGGTCTGCGCCCGCGTGAGGCTCTGGTGGAACTCGCTCGCGACGACCAGCCGGATGATCCGGTTGCGCAGCGCTGCGGGGTTCGCGGCCAGCGCCGCCGCCGACACCGAGATGCCCGCCTCGGCGTGCTCCACGATGTCTTCGATCGTCTCGTCGATCATCTCGTCGAAGGCCGCGGCGTCCTCGCGCAGCTGGGCGGCCGTCCGGGCCAGCGCCTCGGCGATGCCCGGGCCGAGCTCCGCCTCGAGCACCGGCAGCACCGTCTCGCGCACCCGCACGCGCGCGAAGCGGGGATCGCTGTTGTGGGGGTCGTCCCAGGGCTCGAGCCCTTCGGCCGTGCACGCCGCGCGCGTGGTGGTGCGCCGCATCGCCAGCAGCGGCCGCAGCAGCGGGACCCCCAGAAGCGTGGATGCCTCGGCCATGCCCTGCAGGCTGGTCGCACCCGATCCGCGTGCGAGGCCGAGGAGCACGGTCTCGGCCTGGTCGTCCAGGGTGTGCCCCGTGAGGATCGCGGCGGCGCCGGCCGCCGTTGCCGCCTCGCCGAGCGCGTCGTATCTCGCCTGGCGCGCCGCCGCCTCGGGGCCGCCGGCGGTGCCGACCTCGACGCGCACGACGCGGGCCTCCAGCCCCAGTGCCTCGGCCTGCGCGGCGGCCGCGGAGGCGGCCTCCGCGGATCCGTCCTGCAGGCCGTGGTCGATCGTCACCGCGAGGGCACGCACGCCCCGCTTGGGCGCCTCGAACGCGGTCGCGGCGGCCAGGGCGAGCGAGTCCGCTCCGCCCGACAGTGCCACCATGACGACGGCGCCCGGCTCCACGACGGCCAGCGTCTGCCGCACGGCGAGGCGCACCTCGGCGACGGCCGGGTCCAGTCCGGGTCTGCGCTCGTCCACCCGCCCACCGTACCCGCGGCGGCCCGCGGCCAGGGCGTCGGGATTTCAGGTGACACGCCGTGACGCCCGCGCGGGAACTGCCGCTTGCCGGCGTTTCTCCTGAATGTTCGACGCCGAGCGCCGCGACTAGGCTTGTCGCGGCACTTGCACTGAGCGAGCCTGCGAGACGAAGTGTCCCGTCATTCCGAAGGAGCACCACTATGGGCGCGTACGACGCCGTCATCGAGATCCCGCGCGGCAGCCGCGTGAAGTACGAGGTCGACCACGGCACCGGCCGTGTGTTCCTCGACCGCATCCTGTACACGCCCATGGGCTACCCCACCAACTACGGGTTCTTCGAGAACACGCTCGGCGAGGACGGCGACCCGCTCGACGTGCTCGTGATCCTCGACGTCGACCTGGCTCCCGGCATCCTCGCCAGCGTCCGCCCGGTCGGCGTGCTCAAGATGAGCGACGAGGCCGGCGGCGACGACAAGGTCGTGGCCGTGCTCGCCAAGGACCCGCGCTGGGCGCACATCCAGGACGTCGGCGACATCTCGGAGTTCCTGCAGAAGGAGATCACGCACTTCTTCGAGCACTACAAGGACCTCGAGCCGGGCAAGTGGGTCAAGGTCGACGAGTGGGCGGACGCGGCCGAGGCCGAGCGCCTGGTCGACGAGGCGTTCGCGCGCTTCGCCGAGCACGAGGGTCAGACCAAGACCCAGGGCGAGGGCATCGCACCCAGCACGCTCTGACGACAGACATGTGAAGAGGTGGATGCCGGGTGCCCGGCATCCACCTCTTCGCTGTTCAGGGGGTCAGACCGAGATGCCGCGGGCGGCCATGAAGTCGACCGGGTTGACCGGGTAGCCGTTGACGTAGGTCTCGAAGTGGCAGTGGCAGCCGAACGAGCGTCCGGTGTTGCCCTCGCTCGCGATGAGCTGACCTGCGGCCACCCACTGGCCGACGCCGACGAAGATGCCGCCGTTGCGGATGTGGCCGTACCCGGTGCCGATGCCGCCGCCGTGGTCGATCTTGACGTAGTTGCCGTAACCGCCGTTGTAGCCGGCGTAGACCACGCGTCCTGCGGAAGCGGCGTAGATGGCCGATCCGCAGCCGGCGGCGAGGTCGACGCCGTAGTGGAAGCTGCTGGAGCAGCCCTGGCTGCCGCACTGGGTGGCACGGGCGCCGTAGCCCGAGCTGCGCCAGCCGGACGAGGGCCGGCACCAGCCGGAGCCGACGACGGCTCCACCGCCACCGCTTCCGCCGCCACCACCTCCGCCGCCGCCACCGCCACCGGCCGCAGCAGCTGCCTCGGCGTCAGCCTTGGCCTTGGCCGCGGCAGCAGCCGCGGCGGCCGCCTCGGCCTCCTTGCGGATGCGCTCGCCCTCCTGGTAGTCGGCGATGGTCTTCGCCGTGGTGTCCTGCAGGGCCGCCAGCTGCGCCTGGAGCTCGCCGCGCTTGGCGTTCTGCGTGTCGAGGGCGGCCTGCGCCTCATCGGCGGCCTTCTGCGCGGCCACCATCTTGTCTTCGGCGATCTTCTGCAGCTTGTCGCGCTCGGCGCGCTGCACGGCCGCCTGGTCGCTCAGGCTCTGGGCCGAGTCGCGCGCCGTGACGGCCTGTGCGTAGAGCGCCTGGTTCCGCTCGACGAGCTTGTCCATGGCGCCGAGGCGCGTGAGCAGGTCATCCGCACCCGCGGCGGAGCCCGAGAAGAAGAGCTCCATCGACGTGTCGTCGCCGCCGTTGCGGTACAGCTGGGCGGCGACGCGGCCCGCCTTGTCGGCGGCATCCGTCGCGGCGGCAGCCTGCGCGTCGGCCTGCTGCTGCAGCTGGTCGGCCCGCAGCGCGGCGTCGAAGTAGGCCTGCTGTGCGACGTAGAACTCGTCGGCCAGCTGCTGCGCCACCTGCTTCTTCGCGGCGACGTCGGCTTCGAGCCCCGCGATGAGGTTCTGGATGTTGGTGATCTCGGCCTGCTTGGCGGCCTCGTTGTTCTTGGCGGCCACGACGTCGTCCCACGACGGGTAGTCGGCGGCGAACGCCCGGCTGCCGAGCGGGTTGACGGCGGCGCCGAACGCGCTCAGAGCGGCGACGCCGAGGATGCCGAGACCCAGTGCGGAGCGACGGTTCATGTGAGGCCACAGCCGCTTCTGCTCTGCCGGCGATGGCGCGCATCCGCATTCGGGGGCAGGCTCGGCGGACGCTTTCACGGTGACGTTGTCGGGCTGCACGGGTCCTCCCCTCGCGACGTCAACGTTTTCACAGTAGCAACATCAGTAACATGCGCAACCCCCAGTCCCGCACGTCGAATGCCGCCTACAGCGAGCGGTCACCTCGTCAGTCTCACCCCGCCCGAGGGGTTCCACAAGGGCGCCACGCCCTCGATTGGTGTTTTGCGTGATGTTTACGTATGCTTGGTCCTCGGCAGTGAGCCTCTGAGGTTCACCCGGCCCCATCGTTTAGCGGCCTAGGACGCCGCCCTTTCACGGCGGTAGCACGGGTTCGAATCCCGTTGGGGTCACGCCCACAATTCAATAAGCATGGCCCTGTAGCGCAGTTGGTTAGCGTGCCGCCCTGTCACGGCGGAGGTCGCGGGTTCAAGTCCCGTCAGGGTCGCTCCGAGCGACGGGCCCTTTTCTTGAAGAGGGCCTTTCGTCTAGGATGCGGCAAGTCTTGTATGTGCCGCATGGCTCTGTAGCTCAGTTGGTAGAGCGTTCGACTGAAAATCGAAAGGTCACCGGATCGATGCCGGTCGGAGCCACACGGGTGATCGTTACAGTCACCCCAGGAACCCTCGCGTAGCTTCTACATCGCGGGGGTTTCGCCTTTTCCGGAATCACGCGGATCTCTGCCGCTTCCGGGAACGTCGGCGCTGGGACGCGCACGGTTCGAGGGCTCGTTCGACCACTCCGCAGGTGGCCCGCTGCACTGCCGTGAAGGCCGGGATGCGAGGGCTCAGCGGGTCTGCCGTGCTACGCCACGTGACGCCGCGAGGCCCGTCCCCGTCGGCTGACGAGGTTGACTGCCGAGGACGACACCGACATCCGAAGAGGCTGCGCACACCGGCTCGCGCGCCGGGCTCGCCTCGACCGTGGCTCAGCCCGGTCTGCATGCGGACGCGAAGGAAGAGGACGAATGACTGCCCATTGGCCGAATGCGACCCTGCTGGAGAGGGAAGCCCTCGAATTCGTCCGCGAGCTCATCAGGATCGAAAGCGTCAACACCGGCGTGGCCGAGACGATCGGAGACGGCGAGACCCGCGCCGCGCGCTTCGTGCAGGAGCGCCTCGCTGAGGCGGGTATCGACTCGGAGTTCGTGGAGTCGCGCCCTGGCCGCGGCTCTCTGGTCGCGCGGATCGCCGGCCGGGACACGGATGCCGGCGCCCTGCTGGTGCATGCACACCTGGATGTCGTGCCGGTGGAAGAGAAGGACTGGACGCACCCGCCGTTCGGCGCCGACATCGAGGACGGCTATCTCTACGGCCGCGGCGCCGTCGACTTGAAGAACTTCGCCGGAACGATCCTCGCGGTCGCGCGCCACCTGCGCCGCGAGGGGATCGTGCCGCGGCGCGACCTGGTCTTCGCGTTCCTTGCCGACGAGGAGAGCGGCGGGGTGTGGGGCGCAGGGTGGCTGGTCGAGAATCGCCCGGACCTGTTCGACGGCGTGACCGAGGCGCTCAGCGAGGTCGGCGGCTTCTCGGTGCCGCTGACGGCGGACGCCTCCGACGACCGCCGCGCGTACCTGGTGGCCACGAGCGAGAAGGGCGTCGCCTGGTCGACGCTCCGCGCCCGTGGTCACGCCGCGCACGGATCTCGCCCGACCGATGACAACAGCGTCGTACGTCTCGCGCAGGCGGTCGCGTCGGTGGGTGCGCATCGCTTCCCGGTGGTGCGCACGCCCGCCCTGCAGCGCTTCCTCGATGTGTTCGGCGAAGCGCGCGGTCTGGCGTTCACCGACGAGTCGCTCGCCACCGATCTGGAGAGTCTGGGATTCGTCGCGTCGCTGGTGGGGGCGACGACCCGGAACACCGCGACCCCCACGGTGCTGGCGGCGGGCGACAAGACGAACACCATCCCCGCCGAGGCCTCGGCACGACTCGACATCCGTGTGCTGCCGGGACAGGACGACGCGTTGCGTGCTGGTCTGCGTGAGCTGGTGGGGGATGGCATCGACATCCGCGAGGGGCGGTGGTGGTCGGCGACCGAGGCGCCCGTCGACGCCCCGATCATCGGCGTCCTGCAGGAGGCGATCTCGCTCGAGGACGTCGACGGCGTGGTCGTGCCCTATCTGCTGCCTGCGAGTACCGACAACAAGCACTTCGCGCGACTGGGGATCAACGGATACGGCTTCGTGCCGTTGCGCGTGCCGGGCGAGTTCGACGTCTTCGCGCAGTTCCACGCTGCGGACGAGCGCATCCCGGTCGACGCCCTGCTGTTCTCTGCGCGGGTGACCGCCCAGATCCTTCAGACGGCCTGACCGTCGACGAAATGACGGATGCCTCGACTGCCGCATCGGCAGGTCGAGGCATCCTGAACCGTCATCCGACGACTGTGGCCTCAGAGGCCCTCGCCGACTTCGGCTGTCGGTGCGCCGGATCCCTTCCACGCCGGGAATCCCCCGTCGACGTGGGCGACGTTGGTGAAGCCCTTCGCGCGGAGCTGCTCGGCGACCGGACCCGAGCCGCGGATCGAGCCGCACACGATGACGATGTCCTGGTCCCAGTCGGTGATCTCGGCGAACTTCTCGGGCGAGTCGATCAGGAACTGCGCGTCGAGGTTGTCGCGGTCGCCGCGGATGGAACCGGGGATCACGCCGTCGCGCGCGCGACCCGCGTCGCTGCGCACGTCGACGACGAGGGCGCCGGCGGCGGCGCGCCCGGCAGCCTCTTCAGGGGTGATGAGCGGGGCGTCGTACGTCGGCTCGGTCGCGGTGTCGGCGGTGTCGGTCATGTGCAGGTCCTTCCGGAGGTGATGGATGCCGGTGTTCGGCGTCACGCTACGACCCGGTCGTCTCGAACGGCGTATCGCGCCGTCACACGGCGCCATGTGGTCCCCGGCACGCCGGATCGCCGCGCGCTGTGTGACGTCGGACTACGTCGCATGCCGCCTGGCTACGGCAGGCCGCAGCAGACGCGCCGACGGGACCTATCGTTCCGAGGACGTCGTACGGAAAGCGTGGTGCGCATGACCCTCTTCGAATCGGTGATCGACTCCATCGGCAGCACGCCGCTCGTGCGCGTGCATCGCCTCGCTGCCGGGCTGCGGCCGCGGGTCTATGTGAAGCTGGAGCACCAGAACCCGGGCGGCAGCGTGAAGGATCGCGCCGCGTTGTCGATGCTCCGCGCGGCCGAGCGCGACGGCCATCTGCGTCCTGGCGGAACAGTGGTCGAGGTCACGTCGGGCAACACCGGGGTCGGCCTCGCGCTCGTCGCCGCCCACCTCGGCTACCGGACCGTGGTGTTCACATCGAGCCAGATCGCCGCCGAGAAGATCGGGCTGCTGCGCGCGTACGGCGCCGACGTACGACTCGTCGACGCATTCGTGCCGCGCGGCCACCCCGACAGTCTTGGTGCCGCGGCAGACCGCTTCGTGGCCGATACCCCGGGGGCTTGGCGCGCCGACCAGTACGACAACCCCGCCAACCCCGCAGCGCACGTCGCGACGACGGGTCCCGAGATCTGGACCGACACCGCGGGGGCCGTCACCCACTTCGTCGCCAGCGTCGGCACCGGAGGAACGATCTCGGGAACAGGCGCATCCCTCAAGGCGCTGAGCTCGGGCAGGGTACGAGTCATCGCCGCTGATCCGGCGGGCTCGTCCTACTCGGGAGGTGACGGCAGCCCGAAGTTCGTCGAGGGTGCCGGACACACGGTGCACCCGGAAGCCGAAGAAGATGTCTGGCCGCAGTCGTTCCATGTCGATGTCGTCGACGAATACCTCACCGTCGACGACCGGGAGGCGATCCTCACCGTCCGCCGCGCGGCGCGCGAAGACGGCCTGCTGCTCGGCGGTTCGGCCGGCACGGCGCTGGCTGCCGCCCTGCGGTTGGCGGAGCGCCTGGGGCCCGACGACGTCGTGGTCGCTCTCGCCCCCGACTCGGGTCGCAACGCGCTGTCGACCTACTACAACGACGAGTGGCTCGCCGAACGCGGGTTCGTGTTCGAGGACCATACGGCGCCCGGCCTCGAGGCACTCGTCGACGAGCCCGCACGGCGGGTCGCGGCGAACCTCACCGTCGCTGACGCGATAGGCCGGCTCGAGGCCGAGAGCGTGGATCCCGGATCCCCTGCCCTCGCCGTCTACCGTCGCAGCGAGGGCCTGGCGCCGATCCCCGCAGCCGATGTGGTCGGGGTCGTCACGCTCGAGACGCTGCGCACCGCGGTCGTCGCAGGACGCGCGGACGATCCCATCGGTGATCATGTCGGTCCCCCTCCCCCGACGGTCGGCGTCGGGCGTACCGCCGAGGACGCGGTGCGTCGACTGGAGGCGGCGCAGCTCGGCTGGGAGGCGGCATCCATCCTCCGCGACGGCAGGATCGTCGCAGTCGCCACCCGCGACGAGCTCCTCGCTCATGCCGCAGCCGTGCCGGAGGCGGTCCGATGAGGCCCGAGTCGGAGCGGGCCGACAGCGCGGGTTCGACGGTCCGCACCGTCTCGGTGCGGACCGCGCGTGCGGACGAGTTCGACCGCGTCGGCGAGGTCACGTACCTCGGCTTCGGACACGGAGAGCCTGGTGCGATCCAGCCCGACACCGCACGGCTGGCATTGCTGCGCGACGCGGCATCCCGTGCGCACAGCGGCGAACTGCTCGTCGCTGTGGACGAGACGGACCGGATCATGGGCACCGCCAGCCTGCTGCGAGCCGACAGCGCGTTGGTGCGTCAGTCCCGTGGTGGCGAGGCAGAGCTGCGGCTGCTCGCCGTGCTGCCGGAGGCGCGGCGGCGCGGCATCGGCGAGGCGCTCATGCGCGAGGCGATCGCGCGCGGCCGCGCCTGGGGTGCGCCCGCGCTCGTGCTGGACACCGGCCCCACCAACGAGCGATCGCAGCGACTGTACGCCCGCCTCGGCTTCGAGCGTCTCCCCGAGCGCGAGACAGTGCCCGCATCGCGAGGCGGGTTCCTCGCCGTGTTCCGCTACGCCTACGACGACTGAGGCCCGCCGGTCAGGCCGTTCGGTGACGCCGTTGCGCCGCTGAGACGTCACCGCTCCCGGGGGGAGGGCGTCTCAGCGGCGCGAGGCGGGTGCGCTCCAGCCGTCACGCAGCGAGCTCGGCCTGGGCGGTCGACTCCGGAAGACCGAGGTTCTCGCGCAGTGTCGTGCCCGGATACTCCGTCGGGTAGACGCCACGATCCTGCAGCTCGGGGATGAGCCCGTCGACGATGTCGTCGAGCCCCTCGGGCACGAGGTACGGCGACACGTTGAAGCCGTCCACGGCGCGCGCGTCGACGTATTCCACGATGCGGTCGGCGATCGTCGAATAGCCGCCGACGAACGTGCGCAGCGACGACCGGCGGATGACGAACTCGCGGATCGAGAGCCCTTCGGCCGCGGCGCTCTCGCGCCACTCCCGCGCTGTCTCGACGGCCTTGCGGCCCTGGAACAGCGAACCGCGCTGCCCGTCGACCTCGTCGACCTCGGGGTCGATGTCGGGCAGCGGCCCGTCGGCGTCGTACTCCGAGAGGTCGCGGCCCCAGATCGGCTCGAGGAACCGGATCGCGGTCTGCGGCGACACCTGCGCACGGGTGACCCATTCGGCCTTCTCGCGTGCCTCCGCGTCGGTCGCGGCGAGGATGAACTGCGCGCCCGGGAAGAACTTCAGCTCGTCGACGCTGCGGCCATGCGCAGGCAGGCGGCGTCGAACGTCGGCCGCGAACGCGATCGCATCCTCCAGGCCGGGGTGCCCCGAGAAGATGACATCGGCGCTGGATGCCGCGAACTCGCGCCCCTCGTCGGAGTCACCCGCCTGGAAGAGTACGGGCCGGCGCTGCGGACTCGGCGGCAGCGGCGCCGGGCCGGTGAACGACACCAGGTCGTCGGCGACGACCACGGACGTGCCCACGCCCTCGGCTCCGGCATCCCACAACCGCTGCGCCGCATCGACGAACTGGGCGGCTCGGCGATAGCGATCGGCGTGTTCGAGGTAGCCGCCGCGGCGGAAGTTGGCTCCGGTCCACGCGTTGTCGGTGGTGACGATGTTCCAGCCGGCGCGGCCGCCCGACAGCAGGTCGAGCGAGTTGAGGCGCTTCGCGAGGTCGTACGGGTCGTTGTAGGTGGTGTTCTGCGTAGCCACCAGACCGATGTGGTCGGTCACGGCGGCGAGAGCGGCCAGCTGCGTCTGGGCATCCGGGCGACCGGCGATGTCGAGGTCGTGGATGCGTCCGAAGTGCTCGCGCAGACGCAGCCCCTCGCCGAGGAAGAACGCCGAGAACAGGCCGCGTTCGGCGGTCTGGGCGATGCGGCGGAACGACTCGAAGTCGTACTGCGAGCCGCTGCGCTCGCTCGACCAGATGGTGCCGAAGTTGACGCCCTGGAAGAAGACTCCGAACTGGATGCGGCGAGACGTGGTCATGCGAACTCCTTCACGGTGGGTGCGGCATAGCGGCTGAGAGGGCGGGCGAGGCCGAGGGTGCCGCGCAGCGTGTCGCCCGCGGTCGGCGAGCGGAACCCGATCTGCCGGCGAAGTCCAGGCAGCACCGCACGCCCCACCTCGTCGAGGTCGACGTCGAGTTCGGCCAGATGCAGCCGTACACCGTCGACGGATGCCGCCAGCTCGACGAGCAGCGAGGTCAGGCCGTCGGCGTCGCCGGTGTGGCGCAGGCGGCCGGTCGCCGGCCACACCCCCGCTCCTTCGACGCGGCGCGCGGCCGCGAGGCCACGGGCGTCGAGCGCGACCTCGACCTCGGCCCACACCCGCTCGGCGCCGGCGGCACGGGCCGCGGCCGCGGCGTCCGCGATCGCGGCCGGCTCGGCGCCCTCCACCAGGGCGACGTCGATGCCCGCCGCGCCGGTGGGCGCCACGACGACGAGCTGGCCCTGCGGCGGGCGCGGCGTGATGAGCGGCCCCTTGACCGAGAAGCGCGCGCCTTCGAAGTCGACGTAATGCAGGCGGTCGGCGTCGAGGTAGCGACCGGTCGCCGCATCCTGGATCACCGCGTCGTCCTCCCACGAGTCCCACAGCCGGCGCGCGACCTCGATCACGTCGTCGCGTTCGCGCCACAGGTCGTCGGCCGCGAGCTCGTCGCGCCCGAAGGCGGCGGCCTCACGCGCCGTGCCGGAGGCGGCGGCGATCCAGCCGGCGCGGCCGTTCGAGGCCCAGTCGAGGCTGGCGAGCTGCGTCGCCACGTGGAACGGCTCGCTGTACGCCACGTGCGCGACCGGCACCAGGCCGATCGCAGCCGTCAGCGGCGCAGCGAACGCCGCGCGCTGCACGGCGTCCAGGCGCGCGACGGCGTCGGCCACGGGCAGCGGCGAATCGTCGAAGGTGACAGCGGTGAAACCGAAGCGTTCGGCTTCGACGACACGAGCGGCGAGCCGACGCACGTCGAGCGCATCGGAGGCGAGGGCGGATGCTGCGGGGTGGGCGCCCGCGGCGTCCCCCTCGAGCACGACGGCGAAGGGGTGGTCTGACATGGCTGCCACGGTAGGTCGCCCGGGGCCCGCGCGGACGGTGTACGTCGGTGCATTCCGATCTGTTTCGTCGCGTTTCAGACCGTCACGATCCGTGTCGGTCCGGGACCGGGGCTGCTAGGCGGCAGCTGAGGGACGCCCCTACCGTCGCCCTACCGGCGCACGAACCCGCTCACCCCGCGCCGCCGATCGAGGAGAGACCTCATGACCGATACCCTCCCGCGCCGGGCCGACGCGGCCGAGGAGACGCCGTCGACGACGGCAGCGTCCGCGTCCGCGTCCGCGTCCGCCGACGCTGCGCGCGTCGACCTCGGCGACATCCCCGTGGTGCACACGCGGCACTGGTTCCGCTGGTCGATCGGCGCCGTCGTGCTGTTCGTCGTCGCGCAGTTCGTGTGGTCGGTGTTCACGAACGAGAACTACGAGTGGGACGTCTTCGCACACTACTTCTTCGCGGAGCCCGTGCTCATCGGCGTCGGCTACACGCTCTCGCTGACGGCGATCTCCGCCGTCTTCGGCTTCACGCTGGGAACGGTGCTCGCGCTCGGACGGCTCTCGAAGTCGGCGCTGCTGCGCGGGGCCTCCTGGTCGTACATCTGGTTCTTCCGCTCCGTCCCCCTCGTCGTGCAGATCATCGTCTGGTACAATCTCGGCTACCTGTACCCGACGCTGGGCCTCGGCACCCCGTTCACCACGGACTTCTGGATCGTCGAGTTCCCCACCGTCAACCTCATCAGCGCCTTCGCCGCAGCGATCCTCGGCCTCGGCCTGCACCAGGCCGCCTACTCGGCCGAGATCATCCGCGGCGGGCTGCTGTCGGTCGATCAAGGCCAGCAGGAGGCGGCAGCGGCGCTGGGCATCCCGGCCCATAAGCGCCTGTTCCGCATCATCCTGCCGCAGGCCATGCGCTCGATCGTCCCCAACGCGACCAATGAGGTGATCGGACTCGTCAAGGGTGCCTCCGTCGTCTTCGTCATCGCCATCCCCGAGGTCTTCTACGCGGTACAGGTCATCTACAACCGCAACAGCCGCGTCATCCCGCTGCTGCTGGTCGCGGTCGTCTGGTACACGCTCATCACGACGATCCTGAGCATCGCGCAGTACTACATCGAGCGTCACTACGCCCGCGGGAGCGTGCGGGTCCTGCCGCCCACGCCGCTGCAGACGTTCCGCCATTGGGTCGCGCGGCAGTGGTCACGGCTCGGGGATGCCGACACCGGACCGCCGCCGCTCGTCGGCGTGGACGCGCCCCTTCATACCCGCACGCCGTTCGGCGGCCCCTCGAACGACGCCAAGACCACGACAGGAGCGGGCGCATGACAACGGACACCGCCCCGGCCCCCGCCACGAGCCGCGGGCTCGTCGAGATCCACAACGTCCACAAGAGCTACAACGGCGTGCAGGTGCTCGCCGGCATCGATCTCACCGTCCAGCCGGGCGAGGTGGTCGCGATCCTCGGGCCGAGCGGTTCGGGCAAGTCGACGCTGCTGCGCACGATCAACCACCTCGAATCCGTCGACCGCGGCTCGGTCACCCTCGACGGCCGGCTGATCGGCTACGAGCGCCGCGGCCACCGACTGTTCGAACTCCGCGAGAAGGAGATCCTCAAGCGCCGCACGCAGGTCGGGCTCGTCTTCCAGAACTTCAACCTGTTCCCTCACCTGACCGCGCTCGAGAACGTGACCGAGGCCCCCGTCGCCACCGGCCTGCTCGACAAGGATGCGGCGCGCGAGCTCGCCGGGAAGCTCCTCGACCGCGTCGGCCTCGCGGAGAAAGCCGACCACTACCCACGGCAGCTGTCGGGCGGCCAGCAGCAGCGCGTGGCGATCGCGCGGGCGCTCGCGCTCAGCCCCCGGGTGCTGCTGTTCGACGAGCCCACCAGTGCGCTCGACCCGGAGCTGGTCGGCGAGGTCCTCGACGTCATCCGCGATCTGGCCCGCAGCGGCACCACGCTCCTCATCGTCACGCACGAGATCGGCTTCGCCCGCGAGGTCGCCGACCGGATCGTGTTCGTCGACGGCGGCCGAATCCTCGAGGAGGGTCCGCCCGACCGCGTCCTCGTCACCCCCGAGCACCCGCGCACGCGGGAGTTCCTCGCCAAAGTCCTGGCCTGACGCAACGCAGGCTCCGGCATCCCGAAAGAGAGAAACGCAGCATGGCACTCAGTAAGAAGCAGGGCATCGCGATCGGCGTCGGCGTCGTCGCGGTGGCCGTCGTCGTGGGCGGGATCGTCGCCGCCGTCAACCTCAACAGCCCCGCCGCGGCGGACGAGGCGACCCCCGCGCCGACCGAGAGCAACACGGCCACCGACGAGATCCAGTGGTTCCACACCGATGTCGTCCCCGAGGCGGTCGCGGCACTGGAGGACAGCGGCTTCACACCCGTTCAGGAGGGCAAGCTCACCGTCGCGGTCGGCGCGTTCGTGCCCCCGTTGAGCTATCAGCCTGACGGCACCTCGGCGGCGACCGACGTTGCCGGCACCGAGCCGAACATCGGCTCGCTCATCGCCGAGGGCCTCGGTCTGGAGTACAACCCGCAGGTCGTCGCGTGGGCCGACTGGCCGCTGGGCATCCAGTCGGGCAAGTACGACCTCATCACCTCCAACGTCACGGTGACCGAGGAGCGCAAGGAGCTGTACGACTTCGCCAGCTATCGCGAGGACCTCCTGGGCTTCTACGTCAAGAGCGACAGCGACATCGACTCGATCTCGGAGGCCGCCGACATCTCGGGCCTCAAGATCATCGTCGGCTCGGGAACCAACCAGGAGCAGGTGCTGCTGCGGTGGAACGAAGAGCTCGAAGCCGCGGGCGAGGCGCCCGCCGAGCTCGTGTACTACGACGACACCGCGGCGGCGACGCTCGCGATCCAGTCGGGCCGCGCCGACGCGACGTTCGGCCCCAACGCGACGGCCGCCTGGTCGGCGCGCGAGACCGGCGACACGAAGCTCGTGGGGATCGTGCCCGGCGGCTGGCCCGACACGGCGCAGATCGCGGCAGGGACCGCGAAGGGCAACGGGCTCATCGAGGCCGTCAACATCGTCCTCAACAAGATCATCGAGGACGGCACCTACACCGAGCTGCTCGAGTTCTGGGGCCTCGATTCTGAGGCGGTGACTTCGTCCGAGATCAACCCGCCCGGGCTCCCCAAGCCCTGACATCCCCCGCCGGGGGGGCCGCCCGGCCCCCCCCGCGCCCCCCCCGCCGCCCGCCCCCCCCCCCACGCGATCACCAGGACCCCCGACCCCCCACCCGCCGCCCAAAAAAGCCCGTGGGC
>NZ_JBHXJQ010000005.1:50527-198047 GCF_042722305.1 Microbacterium sp. NPDC058389 | reverse complement strand
TGCTTGTGTTGGGGGGCTTTTTTTGTGTGGGGGTTATTGGTCCCTTAAACCCCCCGCGGGGCCCCCCCCCCCCTTCAACCCCCCCCCGGGGGGGCCCCCCGCCCCCCCCCGGCTCCGCCGCGTCCGCCGTCCCCCGCACCCAGGAGATCCCATGTCCCGCGTCCCGCTCTCCGTCCTCGATCTCTCGCCGTTCGGCACCGGACAGACGCCGGCCGACGGCCTGCGCGCCAGCATCGACCTCGCCCGCACCGCCGAACGACTCGGCTACCGGCGCTACTGGGTCGCCGAGCACCATTTCAATCCCGGCGTGGCCGGCGCCGCCCCGCACGTGCTGCTGGCCGCTGTCGCCGCGGCGACCCGAGACATCCGCATCGGCACCGCCGCGACGATCATCGGCAACTACTCCCCCGCGCAGGTCGCCGAGGCGGCAGGGGTCGTCGCCCAGCTGCATCCTGGTCGCTTCGACTTGGGCATCGGCCGGTCAGGGTCCCGCAGCGCGGCACAGACTCCTCCACCCGCGACAGCGCAGGACCGGATCGTCGACGGTCTGCTCCTGCCCGCCGCACGTCCGTTCGCCGGGTTCGACTCGGAGCGCTTCGTCGTCCAGGCACGCCTGCTCGGTCGCAGCGAGGCCGACGGCGAGCGGTTCGCCGACGACGTGGCGGACATCCTGTCGTTCTTCGACGGGACCTACGCTCCGCCGGAGAACCTGCCGATCCACGTGACGCCCGCCGAGGGGGCCGATGTCACGGTGTGGATCCACGGCTCCACCGCCGGGCCGAGTGCGAGACTGGCGGGCGAGCGAGGTCTGCCCTTCGGCGCGAATTACCACGTCGCTCCCGGTTTCGTCCTCGACGCGATCGCCGAGTACCGCGCCGCTTTCCGGCCAGGGCTCATTCCCGAGCCGTACGTGGTCGTCTCGGTCGATGCCGTGGTCGCCGAGACGGATGCCGCAGCCCGACGGCTCGCAGCGGGTTACGGTCGATGGGTGCACAGCATCCGCGCCGGCCAGGGCGCCGTCCCGTTCCCCTCGCCCGACGAGGCCGCCGCCGACCCGCTCACCGACGAGGAGCTCGCCGTCGTCCGTGACCGCCTGGACACTCAGTTCGCGGGCTCTCCCGAGACCGTCGTGCAGCGCCTGGAGACCCTGCAGCGCGTGACCGGTGCCGACGAGCTGCTCGTCACGACAGTCACGCATGACGCCGCAGACCGGGTCCGCTCGTACGAACTGCTCGCCGAGGCATGGGGAACTGTCGCCGACGACCGGGCACCGCAGACGGCATCCGCACCAGACTGGACCATCCGGCTCGTGCGCACCGAAGAATACGAGCGGGCGGGCGAGGTGACCGCCCAGGCGTACCTGTCGAGCTACGGCGAGCTGTCGGAGCAGTATGTGGCGTCGCTGCGCGACGTGGCGGGACGCGTGCGGTCGGGTGACGTGTGGGTGGCCGCCACCGATGCCGGCGAGATCCTCGGCACGGTCTGGGTCTCGCGTCCCAACCGGCCGCTGGCCGACGTGGCAAGACCCGGCGAGACCGACTTCCGGCAGCTCGCGGTGGCGCCGTCGGCACGCGGACGCGGCATCGGCGAGGCTCTCACCCGGCACGTGATCGATCTGGCTCGCGAACGTGGGTCGCATCGCGTGGTGATGAACAGCGGCCCCGAGATGGTCGGCGCCCACGCCTTGTACGCGAAGCTCGGATTCGAGCGGCTTCCCGAGCGCGAGGGCGTCAAGGAGGTCGAGCCCGGCCGGTTCATCGAGCTGCTGTCGTTCGGCTACGACCTCGCGCCCGAACCCGCCCCGGCTCCTGCGCGTCACCGGTCCTGGACACTGGAGACCGTCGCGTGGGACGATCCCCGCGCGTCGGCGCTGCGCGAGGAGATGGACGCAGAGGTCTCGCCCCGGTATGCGGACCGGCTCGCCGCCGCAGCCGCCGAGCTCGGCGACGAGGCGGGGCAGACATTCGTGGTGCGTCCCGACTCGATCGTGGCGACCGTGCTCGTGGTCGACGAGACCGGCGACGCGGTCGGCCACGCGGCGCTGCGGGACCTTGCGCACGACGGCACCCGCGACCTGGAGGTCAAGCGGGTGTTCGTCAAGCCACGGGCTCGGGGCATCGGCGCCAGTCGCGCACTGCTCGCCGAGCTGGAGCGCATCGCCCAGGACCGCGGTGTGAATCGGTTGATCCTGCAGACCGGTGACCGGCAGCACGACGCGGTCGCGCTGTACGAGCGCATCGGCTACCGGCCGATCCCGATCTTCGAGCCCTACCGCGCGTTCACGTTCTCGCAGTGCTTCGAGAAGGAGCTCGTTCCGGCATCGTGACCACGGTCGGCAGCGGGGCCACAATGGCACCATGACCAAGGCAGCCGTCTACCAGCCCGGCGTGTGCAACATCGGACCGGTCGAGATCCGCAAGCGGCGGATGTCGGGCTGGCTCGGGCTGGCCATCGCCGTCGTCTTCCTCGCCGTCGCGTTCGCGCTGGGATGGGCGGCGCCGTGGCGGCTGCTCGTGGCGCTGCCGGTCTTCCTCTCGGCACAGGGCTTCCTGCAGGCGGCGTTCCACTTCTGCGTCGGATTCGCCTCGCGCGGACTGTACAACTTCGGCGAGCTCGGCTCGGAAGAGACCGTGTACGAGGCGGAGTTCCGCAAGAAGGATCAGCGCAAGGCGCTGCTCATCACGGTGCTGGCGTTCGCGATCGCGGCGGCGGTCGCCGTGGTCGCCGCCCTCATCCCCGTCGGCTGAGCGCGGCGAGACGTCACCCGTCGGCCGCGCTGCCCACGGGCACCCGCGGCAGCGGCGTGCCGGCATCCCTGGCCCCCGCACGGCGGAAGGCGGGATCGAGCGAGGCGAGCACGGCGACCAGTGAACCCAGTGCGCACGTGGCGAGGGCGGTCTGCAGGGTCCCGGCCGTGGACACTCCGGTGGAGGTGAGCAGGATGCCGGCGGCCAGCGCGACAAGGAAGGTCGCGGCCAGGCGCTGCGTGAGCTGCAGGAACGACGCGGCGACACCGTGCAGCTCAGGCGGCGCGAATGACAGCGTCGATGCCCGCACGACCGGCTCCACGAGCCCGCCGCCGACGCCCAGGCCGATCTGCGCCGCCGCCACGACGAACAGCGCACCGTCGGGGAGCTGCGGTGCGGCGATCGCGAGCCCGGCGAACAGCGTCGCCTGCAGCCCCAGGCCGATCCACACGGTCGCGGACGCGCCCAGACGGCGCACCACCGGCAGGCTCACCAGCGAGCCGCCGACCCGGGCGAGTGCTCCTGGCGCGAAGACCAGCGCGATGAGCAGGGCCGACAACGCCGGCGACTGCAGGAAGTACAGGGTGACCGCCGAGCTCGCGGCGATGCCGCTTCCGAACCACAGCAGCGCGACGATGTTGCCGACGACGAACCCCCGCGAGCGCACGAGCGCCGGGGCGAACAGCGGCAGGCGGCCGCTGCGGTGGTACCGGCGCTCCCAGAGCACCAGGACGACGGCAAGCCCCGCCGCAGCGACCACGACGCCGATGCCCGCGGCCCCCGACAGCCCGGGCTCGACGACGGGAAGCGTCAGCGCGACGACGATCAGGCACAGCAGCACGATTCCGGGCAGATCGAGCCAGACCCGCGTCGCACGTGCGTGCCGGGCCGCCGGCATCCCTCGCCATCCGAGGACGAGCGCCGCCACCACCAGCGGCAGCGGCGTCAGCAGCACGAGGCGCCAGGCCGCGTCGGCGCCGACCGCGCCCAGCAGCACCGCCGCCAGTACGGGGCCGAGCACGCCGGCACACCCGCCGACGGCTGTGTACGCGGCGAGCGCGCGCAGCCGGGCGGCGCCCGCGAAGAGGTCCTGGATCACCCCGAGCACCTGGGCGCTGATGACGCCGGCGCCGAGCCCCTGTACGAACCGGGCGGCGACCAGCACCACGATCGTCGGAGCGGCGACGGCGGCGACACCGCCCACGAGGAAGATGCCCAGTCCGAGCAGGAACAGCGGCCGTCGGCCGTAGACGTCCCCCAGCCGGCCCGACGGGATGAGACCGAGCCCGAACGTCAGCGAGAACGAGGCCAGCAGCCACTGCGTGCCCGCCGTCGAGCCGCCCAGCGAACTGCTCACGGCGGGCGCGGCGTAGGTGATGACGGTGGCATCGAACAGGGTGGCGAACCCGGCTGCCAGGCACGCCCAGAGCGCGGGCCGCGCGCGCGGTGTCCGCGCGGTGCCCGCGCTCTGCGAGGTCATGCGGCTGCGAACTCCCGGGCGCGGTGCCCCAGCGGGTCGGCGTCCGTCCACAGTGCGGTCGGGAACTCTCGGCGCAGCACCGGGGCCACCTCCAGCGCGAAACGTTCCAGGATGTCGAGCTGGCGGTCGAAGGGCACCGTCGTCGGCAGGCTGATCGACTGCAGATCATGGCCGAGGCGACCGTGGAACCGCGCGATCTTGTCGATCACCTGCTGCGGTGTGCCGACGAGCGCGGGGCCCTCCGCGACAGCGTGCTCGATGTCGCGGAAGGGTGTGTTGTTGCCGGGCACGTTCGTGGCGGCGACGATCGCGTTGTACACCGGTCCGTACTCGCGGATCGCCTCCTGGGTGGTGTCGGCGATGAACAGGGCCCCCGACCCCGCTGCCACGAAGGCGGCCGCCGGGTCGTGTCCGTGGCGCACGTACTCGGCGCGGTAGTGGTCCACCAGCACGCCGTAGTTCTCGAGCGGTTGGATCGCGTTCGCGCTGAACAGCGGATCGCCGTAGCGCGCAGCGAGCCCGGCCGAGAACAGCGTCGTCGCCGAGCCGTGCCACACCCGGGGTGCGCCGTCGAACGGTCGTGGCAGCGTCGTGACCCCCGTCAAGGCCCGTGTGAACGCGGTCCCGGGCCACGTGACGTCCTCTTCGCGCCACAGCGTCCGCAGCAGCTCGTACTTCTCGGCGAGCAGTTCCCACTGATCGTCGATGTCGAGGCCGAACAGCGGGAACTGGGCGACCTCGTTGCCCTTGCCGATCGTCAGGTCGAGTCGTCCGGCCGACAGCTGATCGATCGTGGCGTAGTCCTCCGCGACGCGCACCGGGTCGAGGACGGAGAGCACCGTCACCCCGGAGTTGAGGCGGATGCGGCTCGTCTGTGCCGCGACGGCTCCCAGCAGCACGGTCGGCGACGACGAGATGAAGTGTCCCGCATGCCGTTCGCCGATGGCGACGGCATCCAATCCGAGCTCTTCGGCGCGGATCGCCTGCCGGAGCGTCTCGGCGAACCGGTCGGAGGGCGACGCCTGTCGCCCCGTGATCGGGTCGGCGCGGTACGGGACGATGTCGAGCAGCTGGAACCTCATGCGCGCAGCCCCGGAGCGACGAGGGCGTCGCCCGAGCGAACGCGCGCGAGCGGTGTCTTCTCGCCGGCCTCGATCCCGACCGGCAGCCGGTTGCCCGCCGGCGGGAGCGGGCAGGTGGCGAAGTCGGTGTACGCGCACGGCAGGTTGACCGCGCGGTTGAAGTCGATGACGGTCCAGCCGTCCGCGTCGGGCGCGTCCACCCCCACCGACCGGTTCGCGGCATACGTGGTGAGCCCGCTCGTCGCGTCGGTGAAAAGCACCAGCAGGTCGCCGGGGCCCTTGCCCTCGAACGCGATGAGGGTGAACTCCTCGCCTCGCCACGAGAACTCCAGCACCCCTGGCGCGTCATAGACGTGCGTCAGCCCGTCGACGGCCGCACCGACCTCTGTGGGCAGAGGCGCCTCGAACGGGCGGAAGCGTGCCGCGACCCGCCAGCGCGGGTTGGGGACGTAGGTCGGAGTCCCCGCGTACTCTGCGAGGAACGGGTGGTCCGACCGGCGCGGGCGCAGGATCGTGTGGCCGCCGCGCTGGGCGATCTCGACCGCGCCCGCGACCTCGCCGTCGGTGAACGTCGGCGTGATGCTGGTGCGCTCGGGCAGCTCGCCGAAGGCATGGCGCCCGGTGAGGGTCACGCCGTCGAGCGTCAGGCTCTCGCCGTCGGCGAGCTCGACGACGACACCGGCTGCGCCCAGCCGCCATGTGCCGGGGGCGTCCGGAAGCCTGACCGGGTCGGCTCCGAGCCAATGCAGCCCGGTGATCGCGAAGAATCCGAGGCCATCGGCGCGACGCGTCTCATGTGCGCGATGCCAGTCCTCCCAATCGCGGCCGAACTGGGCGCGGTCGAGCTCGGTGTCGAGTGTCGTGGTCATGGGTCCTCCTCGGTGTCAGACGGCGTGGGCCGGTGTCAGTGCGGGCTGCCAGCCCACCAGCGGCAGGACGGCGGCGCGGATGTCGGTCAGGATCTGGCGGTATTCGTCTTCGTCGAAGCCGTAGGGCAGCGCGACCCTCAGCTCGGTGCGGCCATCGAACGTCGGGTCCTCCGCCAGGCGCGCGGCGATCTGCTCGGCGGTGCCGTGCAGATCGCGCTGGAAGACGACGGTGCGGCCTCCGAGCGACACCGGCTGGGCGGTGCGCTCGTCACGCGCGGCGACGTAAGCGGCGTAGTGCGCGCGCTGCGTCGCGGTCGCCGAGTCGGTCGGGACGATCACGCGTTCGACGCCGACACGTGCCTCGTCGCCGCGGAACTCGGCGAGGTAGGCGTCGATGTGCACCCGCTGCGCGGCCTCGAACGTGGCGGCGGCCTCGCCGTCGCCGACGTTGCCGAGCAGTAGCTTCAGTCCCCGCTCAGCGGCCCAGCGCACGGACCGCAGCGATCCGCCGCCCAGCCAGACCCGGTCACGCAGCCCGGCGACGTGCGGCTGGACACGCGGGATCTGCGGTCCGTATGGGGTCGAGAGCTCGTCCTGTGCCAGCGGGTGCCCCTCCAGCGACACCAGGAACCGATCGATCAGCGTGTAGGGATCGGCGGCCGTCGCGGCATCCCCTCTTCCGAGGTCGGCGAGCAGATCGCCGTGGGGCGCCGACGTGCTGATGCCGACGTTGACCCGCCCGCCCGAGAGGGCGTCGACGGTCGCGAAGTCCTCGGCAAGCCGGAACGGCGTCTCATATCCGAGCGGCACGACGTCCGTCTCCAAGCGGATGGTGCGCGTGCGCTGGCTCGCGGCGGCGAGGAAGGGCAGTGCCGCAGAGACACCGCGTTCGAGATGACGCTGACGGATGCCGGCGACGTCGTAGCCGAGCTCCTCGGCGAGCGTGAACAGCCGGAGGGTCGTCTCCAGGCCGTCGCGGGGGTCGCCCTCGGGGAACGTGCCGGCCAGGATGATGCCCGCGGCCGGGATGAGCGCGGCGCTCATCCCGGCTCGCCCACGAGTGCCGCACCAGCCCGCCGCGACGGCGTCGAGCCCGGGATCGCCTCGATGAGACGACGCGTGTAGTCCTCGCGTGGCGCGTGCAGCACCTGGGACGTGGCGCCCTGTTCGACGATGCGGCCACTCTGCATCACGGCGACACGGTCCGAGATCTCGCGGACCACGGCGAGGTCGTGGCTGATGAAGAGGTACGACACCCCGACGTCGCGCTGCACCTCCGCGAGCAGATCGAGGATCTGGGCCTGCACCGATACGTCCAGTGCCGACACGGCCTCGTCGAGCACGACCAGATCGGGCCGCAGCGCCAGCGCACGGGCGATGGCCACCCGCTGGCGCTGTCCGCCCGACAGCTGTGCGGGGCGGCGCTGACCGGTACCTGCCGGCAGCGCCACCTGGTCGATCAGCTCGCTCACACGGCGGACCCGCTCGGCCCGTCCGACGCCGTATGCGCGCAGCGGCTCGTCGATCACGTCGGCGATCGTGAAGCGCGGGTCGAGCGACGCGTAGGGACTCTGGTACACGAGCTGGAACCGCCGACGCAGCGCGCGCAGCTCCTCACGGCTCGCCTCGACGAGATCGTTGCCGTCGAAGCGGATGCCGCCCGCCGTGGGCCGCTCCAGCCGCAGCGCGAGCCGCGCCGTGGTGCTCTTGCCGGATCCCGACTCCCCCACGATGGCGAGTGTCTCTGCACGGTCGATCCGGAACGACACATCATCGACCGCGACCAGCCTGTCGCGTCCCGGCAGCGGGAATTCCTTGCGCAATCCGGTCGCCTCCAGGAGCGCCGGCTGCTCGGCGGCGGGCGCCGGTCGCTCGCCGCGGTCGGTCGTGCGCGCCGAGACGCCGTCGGCGCCGCGCAGGCCCGGGGCCGCGGCGATGAGCGCTCGGGTGTACGGGTGCTGCGGATGCTGCAGGACCTCGCGCGCGGGCCCGGTCTCGACGATGCTGCCGTTCTGCATCACGATGATGCGGTCCGCGCGGTCGGCGGCCACCCCCAGGTCGTGGGTGATGAGCAGCACCGACGTCCCGAGCGTCGAAGCGAGCGTGTCGATATGGTCGAGGATCTGCTTCTGAACCGTGACGTCCAGCGCGCTGGTGGGCTCGTCAGCGATCACGAGCTGCGGCTCGGCAGCCAGCGCCGCCGCGATCAGAGCACGCTGCTTCATCCCGCCCGAGAACTGGTGCGGGAACTGGCGGGCCCGCGCCTCGGGTTCGCCGATGCCCGCGAGGCGCAGCAGTTCGACGGCCTGCGCGGCGGCGCTGCGACGAGTGGCGAGGCCGTGGATCACGAGCGGCTCCCCCACCTGGCGGCCCACGCGCTTGACCGGGTTGAGGCTCGTCGTCGGATCCTGTGGGATGAGGCCGATGCGGCGGCCGCGCACCTCACGCCAGGCGCGGCGCGACAGACCGGTGAGATCGACGCCGTCGAACGAGATCGTGCCCGCATCCACCGACGCGTTGCCCGCGAGCAGGTGGATCACGGCGTGCGCGGTGGTGCTCTTGCCCGAGCCCGACTCGCCCACGATCGCGACGACCTCGCCGCGGTCGACGGTGAAGCTCACGTCGCGAACGGCGGGGCGGGCCTGGCCGTCGAGCGTGTACGACACCGACAGGCCGGAGACCTCCAGCAGGGCGGTCATCGGATTCCCCCATCGCGTTCGAGCGCACGCGAGATGCGGTTGGCCGACAGCACGACGGCCACGATCACGAGACCGGGGAGGGTGGTCAGCCACCACGCCACGGCGAGGTAGTCGCGCCCGCCCGACACGAGCGATCCCCACTCCGGGGTGGGCGGTGGCGCTCCGAAGCCGAGGAACGACAGCGACGAGATCGCGAGCACCATCACGCCGAACTCGAGTGCGGCCAGAGCCACGACCGGGCCCGACGCGTTGGGCAGGACGTGCCGCCGCAGCACCGTGTACCAGCGCACCCCCGACACGCGGGCCGCCTCGACGTAGACGGCGGTGGCGATCTGCAGCACCTCGGCACGCATGACGCGCGAGAAGGATGCCACGCTCGCGAGCCCGACCGCGATGGCGACGTTCAGCGTGCCGAAGCCGAGCGCGGTGATGAGCGCGAGCGAGAGCAGCAGGCTCGGGATGGCGAGCAGGACGTCCATGAAGCGCATGATCGCGTCGTCCACGATGCCGCGCAGGAATCCGGCGAGCAGTCCGAAGAACGACCCGACCGCCAGCCCCACGACGACCGCGATGCTCGTCGCGGCGAGTGAGGTCGCCGATCCGTAGACGACGCGGGCGTACAGGTCGCGGCCGAGGTTGTCGGTGCCGAACAGATGGGCGGCGCTGGGCGGCAGCAGCCGGTCCTGCGGGACGCCCTCGATGGGGTCCCACGGCGTGAACCAGGAAGGCGCCACCGCCCACAGCGTCACCAGCGCGAGCACGAGGATCGACAGCACGAGCGTCGGCTGCTTCAGGACCGTGACGACCGGGCGCAACGAGATGCGGCGGGTGGCGGCATCCCTGCGCTCTTCTTCGAGGGCGGCCGCGGCGGGGCCGCCCGCCGGATCGGCATCGGGGTCGGTGAACGATTCGAGGAAGGGGTCGCGCGGCTCGATGGTCCGCGTCGGGGCGGAGAGCACGTTCTCGACGGTCATGGCTGCTCCTTGTCAGGCCGCGACGAACGCTGTGCGGGCGAGCGTGATGCGGCGGTCGATGAGGGGGTAGACGAGGTCGACGACGAGGTTCGCGACGACGAAGACGAGCGCGGCGAAGACGACCACGACCTGCACGACGGGCACGTCTCGGTTGTTGACGGCGGTCACCACGAGGCGGCCGATGCCGAGCCTGGAGAAGACGGTCTCGGTGACGACGGCGCCAGACAGCAGGCCGCCGACGAGGACGCCCACCATCGTGAGCGACGGGATGGCGGCGTTGCGGAAGGCGTGCCCGAGCTGCACGCGGCGCTCGCTCGCGCCCTTGGCGCGAACGATCTCGACGTACGGCTGCGCGAGCGTCGAGCGGAGGCTCCGCGACAGCAGCTGTGCGATGAACGCCCCTGACGGGATCGCGATCGTGATGGCGGGCAGCACGAGGCTCTCGAAGCCCTCGTTGCCCATGGAGGGGAACAGTCGCAGCCGGAACGAGAACGCCTGCAGCAGCAGCAGTCCGATCCAGAACACCGGGATCGACACCCCCAGCGGCGGCAGCGACGACAGCAGGCTGCGCAGCCACTTGGCCCGCGCGAGCGAAGCGGCCAGCGCCAGCAGGATGCCGAAGACGACCGACAGCACGAACGCGAAGGCGGTGAGCGCGAGCGTCGGCGGCAGCGATTCGAGGAGCAGGTCGGATGCCGGGCGCCCGGTCTGCGTCGAGACGCCGAAGTCGCCGGTCACCGCCTTGCCGAGGGCGACCAGGTACTGCTCCCACAGCGGCCGGTCCAGGCCGAGCTCGGTGCGGAGCTTCGCCACGAGCGCCGGGTCGATCGCCTCCTGGTCGCCGCCGCCGGCGAACAGCGTCGCGGCGTCGCCGGGCAGCAGATAGAGGATGAGGAACGAGATCGTGTACGCGGCCCACAGGACCAGCAGTCCCTGCCCGATCCTTCGGGCGATGTAGCTCCACCACATGTTCTCGTTCCTCATCCTTTCCGTGTCAGAGCCCGTGGCTCACTCGGTGACCCAGGCGTCGTAGAAGTCGAGGCGGCTGGATGCCTCGAACGTCAGGCCGTGCACCTTCGACGCCGCGGTGATCGTTGTCGACAGCTGGTAGATCGGAATCGAGTAGCCGCCCGTGATGAGCTCCTTCGCCGCCTCGTCGACGACCTTCTGCCGCTCGGCCGGGTCGATGATCGCGGCCTGCTCGTCCAGCAGTTCGTCGATCTCGGCGGGTTCGGTGCGCTTGGTCGCGTTGTTGGTGCCGTTCACCGAGAACACGGTGCGCAGCACATCCGGATCAGCGCGCGTCAGGTTGCCGTACGAGAAGTCGTACGTGCCGTCGGCGTTCGCCGCCTGCACGTCGGCGATGCTCGCGAAAGTCAGCTGCAGGTCGACACCGATCTGGCGCAGCTGCTGCTGGACGAGCTCGAGCACCTCCTTGGGCGACTGCCAGTAGGTGACGTGGAAGCTGAGCTTCTCGCCGTCCTTCTCGCGGATGCCGTCGTCGCCGACGGTCCAGCCCGACTTCTCGAGGAGCTTCTCGGCAGCCTTCGGGTCGTACTCGAGCACGTCGCTCAGGTCGGCGAAGTAGGGCGTGGACGAGGCGAGCGGAGACACCGCGGGCTTGTCGTCCGGGCTCAGCAGCGTGGACGTGATCTGCTCGCGGTCGATGCCCTTCTGGATCGCCAGCCGCACGTTCTCGTCGGCGAGCTTCTCGGTGGACTGGTTGGCGAACAGGTTGTACACCGACCCCGGATTGGCGCGGTTGAGGCTCCAGAAGTCGTCGCCCTCGAACAGCACGGCGTCGGCCGTGGCGATGCCCGTGGTGGCATCGATCTGCCCGGACTGCAGGCTGCCGGTGCGGTTGCCGGACTCGGGGATCACCTTGTACGTGATCGTGTCGAGGTAGGCCTCACCGGTGTGCCCGGCGATCGAGGGACCCCACTCGTACCCGTCACGACGCTCCAGCACGGCGCCCTCGTTGGGCGTGTAGCTCTTCACCGAGAACGGGCCCGAGCCGATGTAGTTCCCGAGGCAGCGGTCTGCCTGGCTGACTGCCGCGGTCGCGGGCGAGAGCAGGCCCAGCGAGAACGTCGACGTCGCCTGCAGGAACTGCGCGTTCGGCTCGGTGAAGTTGATCGTGACGGTGTGCTCGTCGACGACGTCGATGCTTCCGAGGTCGGCGAGGTACGACGAACCCAGCGTCGCCTTCGCGCCCAGGGCGACGATCGCCTCGAAGTTGGTCTTGACGGATGCCGCGTCGACGGGTTCTCCGTCGGCGTAGGTGGGCCCGTCCTGCAGGGTGAACGTGAAACTCGTCGCGTCGTCGTTCACCTTCCAGTCCTCCGCGAGCCACGGCAGGATGTCGCCGGTCTCGGGGTCCTGGATCGTGAGCGAGGCGACGGTCTGGCGGGCGATGGCGATCGCATCGTTGTTGCCGACCTGCTGGGGGTCGATGCACTGACTGTCGACCGAGATCGCGAACGTGAGGTTGCCGCCGCTGGTGGGCTCCGCGTCCGCGGATGCGGAGGGCGCGGCGTCGCCGGAGCCGCTCGCACACGCGGTCAGCGCGAGCGCGACGGCTCCGATCGCCGCGAGCGCGGCGGTACGGGGTCGGGTGAACGACATGGTGTCTCCAGAAGCTGTGTCGGGGATCGCGATCGGGGTGCCGGCGCGTCGCTACAGCGTCGCCGAGACGCCCTGCGGGCCTCCATCGGGCGTGTCACGGGACGTGAATCGGAGTCGCGCGTGGTCACACGTCGTCATTCGGCGTCACATCGCCGCCCTGCCACGCCCAGTGCGGGCGGACCTCGTCGGTCCCCGGGGACGGACGAGGTGACCGGTCACGGTGCGACCGGCACGACGACCCCCAGGTGCGCTGCGACAGCTCCCGCGACCCGGTCGTTCTGCCGCAGCGACAGCGAGTCGGCCCGGGGCCGGGTGAACGCGCCCGCCTCGGTCTGCGATGTGAAGGGGCCGATGGCGAAGAGCGCATCGTGGGCGGAATCGTCGTGCCGCACGACACGGCCCTCGTCGGTCACCCTCACGCGGCCGAGCAGGCCGTCGTGGTCGGCGTCCGCGATGCGCAAGCCGCTGCCATGCACCGTCGCGAGCTCGCGGAGTGCGGGATCGGTGCTGACGGCGGCGTCCGCGGCGGGCAGCCAGGCGTCCACGAGCGCGCCGGCGACGGTCGGGCCCGCTGCCCGCGGCCCGGTCGCGACGAATCCGCCTGGCTGCGCGCTCACCGCGATGTCGGGGCCGATGAAGCGCACGACACCGGCATCTGCGAGGGCGAGCAGCTCCTCGAGCCGGTGTGGCGGCGGACCGCTCGCAAGGTAGCTGAAGAACGTGTGCCACCGGACCGGGAGGGTGTGCGCGCGGGAGCGCGCGTTCCACTTCTCCTTCGGGATCTCGGCCAGCGCCATGAACGACAGCAGCGCGGCGATGAACACGCCCTGGGCCGGGCTGCGCTCCTGCGTCGTCCGCAGCTGCAGGTCCTCGGCGATGTGCACCCGCACCCGGCGCTGTACGTCGTCGGCGTCGGCGAACGCGACGCCTTCGAACGGCCGGTCGAAGGCGGCGACGTCGAACCGGTCGAGCGGATCGGGCACCACGGCGGCGACCGCGGCGCGCAGGGCCGGGTCGTCCCAGGCGTGGGCGCCCAGGATCTGCCGGAACTGCTCCCAGGTGCCCGAGACGCGACCGGGATGCCCGGTGAACAGTTCGCGGTAGTGCCCGTGCAGCAGCTCCCCGGCGATGAGGGGCCACACGTCGCGCTCGAAGTCGATCGGGCCGTCCGCGTCGACGAGGGCCGCGACCGCCGTCGAGGTGAGCACCTCGCGCTGCGGCGGATCGCCTTGCAGGCTTGACGTGACCTTGGACCGGTACGGGACTCCGCGCCGCGACCCGAGGTGCAGGCGGGGTTCGCGGCCCGACGCACGGTAGCGCAGCGCGCCTTCGGCGTCTCGGTCGAACCGTCCGCCGCGGCCCTGGGTGAGCAGCACGACGAGGTCGACCGCTGCGAGCCCCATGCCCCGCACGATCACGTCGCCGCCCTCGGCGAGGTGCGACAGATCGGAGTCGGCGGTGAACGCGGGTGGCACATACTGCAGCCCGAACCGCGTGGATGCCGCGACCAGCGCCGCCGAGGCCGGGTCGAGGTCGCGCTCGGTGTGGCCGAGGCAGTAGACGACGGCATCCACGACGATCTCGCCACCGCCGGCGAGTGCGGTCGCGTGACGTCCGCGGGTCGCCGGGCGCACGCGGGTCACCGTGTCGGTGTGCAACCGGATGCGCACGCCTGCCGGGGCGTCGGCGATCGTGCGCCGGAAGAACCAGTCGAGGTAATGGCTGTGCAGGCGCCGCGTCGGAAACCCCGTGGGCTCCAGGACCTGCGCTTCGGCCGCCGACAGCTCGTCGAGCTCGACGTCGGGCAAGTCGCCATCGCGCCACTGCTCGAGCCATTCGCTGAGCGAAGGACCGGGGCGCACCGGTCCGTCGATCGTGCAGGAGTCGTCGGTGAACACCGTGACGTCTCGCGTCATCGAGTTGAGCTTGAGCAGTGGCGACTGTGCGTGCCGCCAGATCCGCCCCGCTCCCGGTGGGAACGGGTCGACGAGATCGATGTCGAGCTGGGTGCTCTCATCGGTGCGCGCCAGCAGGCGCTCCAGCAGCATCGTCGCCCGCGGGCCCGCTCCGACGAACAGCAGGCGCGGGCGCCCGGTCATCGTGCCGCGAGCGCCGGCGACGCCAGGCCGGGGACAGGCAGACCGAGCAGGTCGCGCAGCGTCGCGCCCTCGTCGTAGGACTCGCGGTACGAGCCGCGCTCCTGCAGCAGCGGCACCACACGTTCGGCGAACTCGTCGAGGCCGTGCGGCGTGAGATGGCCCACGATCGTGAACCCGTCGGTCGCGCGCTCCTGCACGTACCGGTCGATGTCGGCGGCGATCCGCTCCGGCGTCCCGACGAACGTGTGGTTCGCGGTGAGCCGGATGACGGTGTCGCGGATGCTGAGTCCTTCCGTCTCCGACAGCTCGCGCAGCTTCGCGATGCGCGCACGCACCGCCGCGTGGCGATTGGCCCAGCCGCGCGCGGTCTCGGAACCTGTGTCGGGATCGACAGCGGGCAACGGCCCGTCGGGGTCGTAGCCTGACAGGTCGCGGCCCCATACCTGCTCGACGTACGTGAGCGCGATCTCGGGGCGCACCTGCTGCAGCGCGATCTCGCGCGACCGCTCGCGCGCCTCTTCGTCGGTGTCGCCGATCGCGAAGGTGGCTGCCGGCAGGATCTTGAGCGAGTCCTCCTCGCGTCCGTAGGCGACGAGCTGCCCCTTGACGTCGTCATAGAACGCGCGGGCATCGTCGAAGCCGGTGTGCAGCGAGAAGATCACCTCGGCGTGCTCGGCGCCGAACCGTCGGCCGTCTGCCGAGTCGCCCGCCTGCACGATCACCGGCCGGCCCTGCGGCGAGCGCGGCACGTCGAACAGAGCGTCGACGTCGAACTGCGCGCCGCTGTGACGCACGCGCGCCGGTACGTCGTCGCCGAGGAACACGCCGGTCCCGGCGTCGGCGCGCACACCGTCCGCGGGCCACGAGTCCCACAGCTTCTTGGCGAGCGCCGCGAACTCTCGTGCCCGCTCGTACCGGTCGGCGTGGTCGAGATAGCCACCGCGCCGGAAGTTCGCGCCGTGGAACGCGTCCGAGCTCGTCACCGCGTTCCAGCCGGCGCGGCCGCCCGACAGGTGGTCGAGGGTAGCGAGCTCGCGCGCCAGCTCGTAGGGCTCGTTGAAGGTGGTGTTGAGCGTGCCGACGAGGCCGACGTGCTCGGTGATCCCCGCGAGCGCGGCGAGGATCGACAGGGTGTTGGGGCGGCCGAGCACGTCGAGCTCGTGGATGCGCCCCTTGTGCTCGCGCAGCCGCAGCCCTTCGGCAAGGAAGATGTAGTCGAACAGTCCGCGCTCGGCCGTCGCGGCGAAGTGCTCGAAGGACGCGAAGTCGATCTGGCTGCCCGCCGTGGGGTCGGTCCACACGGTGGTGCTGTTCACGCCCGGGAAGTGGGCGGCGAGGTGGATCTGGCGGATGCTGCGGCTCACAGCGCAAACTCCTTCTCTCGGGCGTAGCGCGGCTCAGGCTCTCGGGCGTAGCGGCTCTCGGGGCGGACGAGGTCCAGGCGTCGGCGCAGCGTGCCGGTGCCGTCGTCGGCACGCAGCGCGCCGGCCGAGCGCAGCAGCGGCACGACCTGCTCGGCGATGGCGACGACGTCGGCGGGCTGCCGGGCGGGCCGCAGGCGCACACCGTCGACCCCGGAGTCTGCGAGCTCGCGCACGACGTCCACCACGTCGGCGGCTGTCCCCACGACGATGCGGGCGTCCGACGTCAGCGGAGCGCCGGCCCAGTCGTCGAGTCGTTCGGCGGTGGCGCGGGCGGCGGCAGCGGTGTCTTCGATGACGACGAGCAGGTCGGCGAACACCCGCAGGGGCTCGCGCGGCGCGACACGGAACTGGTCCGAAGCAGCATCCAGCTCCGCCAGGATCTCGGCGGACCCGAAGCCGGCCAGGTCCTCGCGCGGGGTGATGAAGACGAGGTCGGCGTGCTCGGCAGCGAGCCGGTATGGCACCGTCTGATGGGCGAGCACGGTGAGCAGGGGGCGGCCCTGCGGCGAACGCGGCACGATCGATGCGCCGGTGATCGAGAAGAACTCGCCCTCGAACTCGATGTTGTGGATACGGTCGGCGTCGAGGAATCGTCCCGTCGCGGCATCCCGGATGATGGCGTCGTCCTGCCACGAGTCCCACAGCCGCGAAAGCACGTCGGCGAAGTCGCCGGCCTCGCGGAACGCGGCGAGGATCTCGGGGGCGTCCTCGACGCGGCCCGACGCCGGGAACGCGTCGACGCCCGACGGTCGGCGCCCGAAGTTCGCCCGCTCTGCACCCGAGGCGCCGGCGACCAGGCGCACACCGGCGCGACCCCGGCTCGCGAAGTCGAGGGTCTGGATACCGGTGGCGACGTGGAACGGTTCGGGGTGGGCGGTCGTGACCGTGGGCACGAGCCCGAGGCGCCGGGTCTGCGGCGCCGCGAACGACGCGACGAGCACGGCGTCGAGTCGCCCGCGGACGCGGTCACGGCGCAGCCCTTCGACCTGCTCGAATCGGTCGGTCAGCGCGAGTGCGTCCTCGATCGTGGCGAGCACGATGCCGGCGTCGTCGGCGGTGCGCAGCAGGTCGCGCCAGTAGCGCGGCGAGGTGAGGTCGTGGGGACGGGCCGTCTCCTCCCGCCACGCGGCGGGGTGCCAGCCTGCCCGTTCGAGGGCGATGGCCAGGTGCAGCTGTTCTGTCACGGGATCGGTCCTTTCTCTCGCCGGGGCGGTCTGTTTTCACGATCTCGTCGCGACGGCGGCACCGTCCAACACCCGATGACACGGGAAGACTCACGACGCCAGACGGCGTAACGAACAGGGCTGTCCCGGATCTTCGCGGCCCAGTCAGCGACCTGAACCCCACAGGCGATTCGTCTCGGAGTGCGCACGCAGCAGGTCCTCGCGAGCCGCTTCCAATGTCCGCTGCGCCTCCATGAAGGCGTCGCGCGCCTCCACGAGGCGGACGGGGATGCCGTCGCCGGCGTCCTCATTGCCGTAGCTGTGCGTCCATGACATCTCGTGCTCCTCACTCCTGTGCACGCGGATCGGGCTAGCTCAGCCGACGCGGGAGTGATCGCCGAGTCGGTGCCAGCTGCGGTTGTGGTAGACCAGGGCGGCGCCCGCGGTGTCGGTCTCGACGTCGCGAGCCAGGTGTGCCTGGAGGGCGTGGGCCGCGATGACCGTCGAGCCGCCGGCATCCATCCGGCTGACGACCGCGCACCGCACCCATGCCCGGACGCCGCGGAACAGCGGCTCGCCGGTCGGCAGCGGTGCCCACGAGTCGGTGTTCGCGAAGCGGTCGATGCCGCTCGTCGCGCCCAGGCGTGCGATGTCGAGGTCGTCGGCGTCCAGCAGGTGCACGACGATGGAGTCCGCCGCGAGGAGGGTCGGGGTGGCCGACGACAGCGCCGACACCGAGAACACGAGCAGCGGCGGATCCGCGCTGACCGAGGCCACGGACGACGCCGTCAGGGCGACCGGCCCCTCCGAACCGGTCGCGGTGATGACGGCGACACCGCTGGGGTGCCCGCGGAACAGCGATCGGAAGTCGTCGGACGAGACGGCCGCGCCGATGGTGCGGTGCGCCGGGTGCTCGTGGGCGCTGCGGTTCGTGGTGGGCTGAACGGTCATGTCTCGACGCTAGGGAGCCCGCTTCTGCCGGTCGACGACCCGGCGAAACAGTCCGTCACGGGCGGTCACGCGAGGATGCAGAGCCCGCGCGTCGGGGGCATCCCTAGAGCAGTCCGCGCCGGTTGAGCAGCGGCCGCACCCCTTCGGCGAACCAGTAGGACTCTTCCAGGTGGGGGTATCCGGACAGCACGAACTCACGGAAGCCGTGGGAGTGGTACTCGCCGATGAGGTCCGCGACCTCCTCGTAGCTGCCCACGAGCGCCGTCCCGGCACCGCCGCGGACGAGCGCGGCACCGGCCCAGAGCCCCGGGTGGATCTCGAGGTCGGCGCGGGTGGTGCCGCCGTTCGTCAAAGCGTGCTGACGGCGCTGACCCACCGACCCGGAGACGGCGAAGGCCGCCCGGCGCCGCGCGATCAACTCCGGATCCAGCCCGGCGACGAGGGCATCGGCGATCGCCCATGCCTCGTCCGACGTCGGCCGCGCGATCACGTGCAGACGGACGCCGTAGCTGAGCACCCGTCCTCGGGCCGCTGCCCGCTCGCGCACCCGCCGGATCTTCTCCCCAGCCTGCGCGGGCGGCTCCCCCCACGTGAGGTACACGTCCGCATGCTCCGCGGCGACGTCGATCGCCGCGTCGGACGAGCCGCCGAGGTAGACGGCCGGCACCCGGAGCGGCGGCGCGATGTAGGCGTCCTCGATGTCGAAGAACTCGCCATGGTGGGTCACCCGGTCTCCGGACCACAGCCGCTGCAGGATGACCAGGTACTCTGCGGCTCGCCGATAGCGGTCGTCGTGGCCGACGTGATCCCCGTACCGTCGCTGTTCGACGTCCTCGCCGCCGACGACGACATTGATACGAAGGCGACCGTCGCTGATGTTCTGGAAGGTCGAGGCGAGCTGCGCCTGAATCGTCGGCGAGATGAGTCCTGGACGCACCGCGACGAGGTACTCGAGCGAACGGGTGTGCTGCGAGAGGGCGGCCGAGATCGTCCAGCTCTCTTCGTTCCCGCTCCCGGTGGGGACGAGAACGGCCTCGTAGCCCAGGTATTCGGCGGCGCGGGCGACCTGCGAAAGGTAGGGGATCGTCGCCGCGCGCTGGGCGACCGGTTTGTGCAGCGGATCGTTGTTCGTGGCGCTGCCCAGGCTGAGATCGGTGCGCGAGTCCCCCGTGAGCGGCAGGAACCAGTCCAGGCTGATCCGCTGATCCGTCGCAGCTCCGGGGTCGCTGGTGTGAGCGGTCATGCCGACGGCAGTCCGCGCTTGTCCAGCACCGATCGCAGAGCGTCACGGCCGTGCAGCGCCGATCGACTGCGGACGCGGGTGATGACCGACTCGAGCCATCCTCCGCTGCGACCCTGCGACTCGTTGAAGCCCCGCAGCACTGTGTCGTAGCCCTCGATGTCTTCAGCGGCGGCGGCGCGATAGAGCTCGTCATGGCGGACCACCGACTGCGGCAGGCGCGGCTTCACCTGCGCCCGGTCCGACTGCGCCGGGCGTCCGATCGCCACGCCCACGACGGGGTACGTCGCGTCGGGCAGTCCGAGGAGCTCCGAGAGCTGCTCCGGGTTGTTGCGCACCGCGCCGACGTAGACCGCGCCCAGACCTAACGACTCGGCGGCGACCACGGCGTTCTGCGCGGCGAGTGCGGCGTCGATGGTTGCCACCAGCGTGCTGTCGAGATACTCGATGCCGGTGGATGCCTCACCCCGGCGTCGTGCGATGTCAACGCCGCGCGCCCAGTCGGCGACGAAGACGAGGAACACCGGCGCGTCCGCGATGAACTGCTGTTCGCCGGCGAGGGCCGCCGCCTCTGCCTTGCGTGCGGGGTCGCGTACGACGATCACACTCCAGGACTGCAGGTTCGACGAGGTCGAGGCCGACTGGGCTGAGGCGATGAGCGTGTCGATGACCTCGTCCGCGATCGGTGTGGAGTCGAACGCGCGGACGGAACGGTGTGCCAGCAGCAGCGGCACCACCCCCGCGGGATCGACGCGAAGCCCGATCGGCGGACGGACGCCGTACCGATCGCTGACGAGGGTGTCCGAGTGGACTCCGGTGTCGGTGAGACTCATGGCTCCTCCTTGCAGACCGATGACGACACGTTCACTGTCGACGACGGCGACGGTCCCGCCGAGTTCGCCCGTCACATCCCGTCACGAACGCGACGTCACACGCAGTCATGGATCCGCAGCACCGCTCGTGGCGGCCGATCCTGCTCCATAGGGTGGATGCACGAGGAGGAGGCCACCGTGGTCGACAAGCACTTCTGGTGGGTCGACGTGTTCGCCGAGACCCCGCTGACCGGGAACCCGCTGTCGCTCGTCCCCGACGCGGACGACCTGGACGAGGGTCGCATGTGGGCGATCACCCGAGAGTTCAATCAGTCCGAGACGACGTTCCTGGTGACCCCGACCAGGCCGGGTGCGGACTGCCGGCTTCGCTCGTTCACGGTCGCCGGGGCGGAGGTCCTCGGCGCCGGACACAACGCGATGGGAGCCTGGATCTGGCTCGCCGAGGCTGGGCGCCTCGATCCCGCACGCACCGAGTTCGCTCAGCAGATCGGCGACGACGTCCTGCCCGTCCGCATCGACAGGGCTGAGAACGGGCGGGTCCAGGTCTCGATGCGCCACGCGCGCACCCGATTCGTTCGCACGGTGCACGCGGGGGCAGAGTTCGCGGATGCTCTCGGCCTCGACGCCGATGCCCTGGCGGACGGGCGCTCGGCCGAGGTCGTGTCGACGGGTGCCGCGCATCTGCTCCTCGCGCTCGATTCCCGCGAGGATGTCGACCGAGCAGATCCGGATGCCGCCCACCTGCGCAGGCTGCTCGCCGAAGCCGGCGCTGAAGGCTGCTACGTGTACTCCACTGCAGACGGCCACGACGGGGTTCATGCCTACGCCCGCTTCTTCAACCCCACCGTGGGCATCGTCGAGGACCCCGCGACGGGCACCGCCGCGGGTCCCCTTGCCGCACTCCTCGTCCGCGAAGGCCTCGTTCCGGAGCACTCGCCCATCCGCATCGAACAAGGACGCGCACTCGGCCGCCCGAGCATCCTGCAGGTCGTCGTAGACGACGACCACGTCGAGCTGTCGGGCTCGGGGATCGTCGTTGCCGAAGGCGTCTTGCACCTCTGAGTCCGCGCAGACCTTGAGTAATGAACGCCCATCCGGCCCGCGTGACCGGGGCGCTACGGTTCAGCTGAGAGTTCACCATCATCATCGGTGGATGGCTGGTCCCGCGTCTGCACACGGCACGTTGTCACCATGAGTGGGCGTAGTGGCGGCCGCCTCGTGGCGAGCACGGATCATGTCGCTGCGCTCCCGATGCGCGTCTCGGTACAAGGACGTGAGCCAGTGGCGTGCGATTCTGAGTCGGTCGCCAGCGCTCGGATCGGCCGAAATGTGACTGAAAATCGAAAGGTCACCGGTCGGAGCCACACGGGTGATCGTTACAGTCACCCCAGGACCCTCGCGTAGCTTCCACATCGCGGGGGGGGTTTCGTCTTCTCCCTGGAATCACGCGGATCTAGGGTGTCATCGCGTCCCCGAGTTCCTCGGGCCGCGGTTCTGGGCACACGGGAGCGACCGGGACACCAGCAGGCCTTAGACCGCGGGACTGGTCGTTCGCCGGAGCAAAACAGCAGGGCCAATGGTCCACCCACTCCGTCGCGGACGGCTTCATCGTGAGTAGGCTCACCGGGGGACGCGGGCCGAGCGCCAAAGGAGTCAATCAGCGCATCGAACGGCTGAACGTGGTCCGTAACCGATACCGCTCGCCGCTGTAGCGGATATCGGATACCAGTACACGGCGTCCCGCATCGTCGATCACGAGCTGGTGCATCGCGAGGATGGGGTCGAACTCCTTCAGGTCCAGGCTCTCGGCGACCTCCGCATCGGCCTTCTGCGCCTCGATCGTCGTCTCCGCATGAGCGAGCGAGACGCCGGCCTCCGCGAGCCTTTCGTAAAGCGATTCGACGGTGTAGTCGGGCTCGAGGAAGCGGTCGTCCAAGAAGGCCGGGACGCGCGCGCGGTCGACCGCGATCGGCACGCCGTTGAGTAGCCGCACACGTTCGAGGACGAACAGGGGCGTGCCAGGGGCGAGGCCCAGTTCCTCCGCTTCGTCGTAAGTGCCGGGAGCCACCTCGCTGCGAAGAATCTTCGACGATGGTTCCAGCCCCATGCGCGCCGCGGTCTCTGTGAACGACTCGAGACTGTTCGGCCACTCGCGTTCGACAGATGCGCCGCCGGCCGCGACGTACCAACCGCGCCCGTGTGACGGCATCAGCACGCCTTCCTCCACGAGACTGGCGAGAGCCTTACGCAACGTCACTCGGGAGATGCTCAGCTGTTGGCACAGCTCGCGTTCCGGTGGGAGCCGACGACCGGCTTCCAAAGCCCCCGAAGTTATTTCGGCGACGATCAGCTTGCGGGCCTGTATCCACAGCGCTTCCGGATAGTCGGGCCGGATGGCGAGAGGGCCACCCATTGCTTCAGTCACGAGACCTCACCTCGCCCCTTTCATGTCGCGTTAGCCAATACTCGGTCCACTGAGCCCCTCAACATGCCTCAGTATTCCTCGGGAACCAGTGGACTCCACGTTCCAGGTAGCGGCGGGACTTCGCGAACAACGCTCGTCACCGACTCGGATTCTCCGGTGTGCATGGACTCGGTCACTGCGAGCATGACCTCGAGCACGTGCAGCGCCAGCTCACCACTGGCCCGCGGCGCCCGTCCAGCGCGGATCGCGCGCGCCATCTCGAGCACGCCGACGCCGCGGGAACGGGCGGGCCCGGGCGGCGTGACCTCCTGTACCTCAGGCGCCGCGACGTGCGCTGGGACGATCGTCGATGGCCCGTCATAGCCGCTCACGGGCACCGTAAGCACGCCCTCCGTGCCGGTGACCTCGAACAACTGCCGACGGACCGGGGAATCGAAGCTGTACACCGAGGTTCCGAGCACGCCGGAGCGGAACGTCGTGAGCACCGACACGTGCGTCGGCACCTCCACCGGGAGGGCATCGCCCTGGCGGGGCCCGTACGGGATGGTGCGGACGTCGAAGGCGCGGTTCCCGACGGCCTGCACACGTTCGACCGACCCGAACATCGTCACGAGCGTCGTGATGTAGTAGGGGCCGATGTCGAACAACGGGCCGGCTCCGGCCCGGAACAGGAACTCCGGCCGTGGATGCCAGCCGTCCGGCCCCGGCCCCTGCATGAGTGTCAGCACGGACCGCGGCTCGCCGATGCGACCGGCACGGAGGAGGGCGTGCGCGTTCTGGATGCCGCGCCCGAGCACGGTGTCGGGCGCGTTGCCGAGTACGACGCCGCGCGCGCGGGCGGCATCCGCGACGGCGTGCGCCGACGCGAGGTCAAGCGCGAACGGCTTCTCACCCCACACGTGTTTGCCCGCCGCGATCGCTTCGAGCGCGACCTCGGCGTGCACGGCTGGGATCGTGAGATTCACGGCGAGCTCGACTCCGGGCAGCGCCAGCATCTCGGCCGTGGAGCCGCTGTGGGCGACCCTGTGCGCATCAGCCTGCGCGCGGGCCCGCTCGGCGTCGAGGTCGGCGACGCCGAGCACCGCGATCTCGGGATACGAGGTGAGCGCCTGCAGGTACTCGTCCGAGATGCTGCCGGCGCCGATCACGACGACACCCATCGGCTCCCTCATCGCGCGACCTCCTGGAACACCTGGGCGTTGCGCTCGAGGGACGGGAAGACGTCGCCATCCTCTACGACCTCGAGAACTACGAGCTCCACGGCATCCCCCATCGCGGTCACGACGTCGGACGAATCGCCGTCGTGCGGGTTCGAGGCGAATCCGTCTTCGACGCCGAGTTCTTCGTCGTTGACGTGGAGGAATCGGATGCGGCCGGCAAACCGCCGCGTGAGGTCGAACACGTCCACCCCGCCGACACTCGCCCAATGCAGGTCGAGTTCGAGGGCGACCCGCTCGTCGAGCTCTCCCGCAAAGACCTCCCACGCGGGGACGCCGCCGATTCGCGCCAGGAACTCGAACTCGTGGTTGTGATAGCCGATGCCGATGCCACGCCTGGCCGCCACGGCGGCTGCGCTGTTCACGACGTCCGCGAGTTCACGCACGCCGGCGCGGGAGACGAATGCCTCGCGGGGTGCCGAGGGCAGGATAACCGTCGCGGTACCGATCCGCTCCGCGGCATCCAGCACTTCATCGAGACTGAACCGCAGGAAGCTCGCGTGCGCCGTCGGTGCGGACAGCCCCGCATCCTGCAGTCGGCGCGCGAGCAGTGCGGGATCACCGAGGATGTCATACGGCTCGACAGCCCGGAACCCTAGCTCGTACAGCCGGGCGAGCGTACCGGGAGTGTCGTCGTCGAGGCCGTCGCGGACGCTGTAAAGCTGCACCGAGAGCCCCGTCATGACGCGATCAGCTTCTCGTATGCCTCGACGAGCGCCCGGTCCAACGTCCGGCGCGATGCGTCCGCGTCGTGCCAGTCGACAATCCGTCGCGCCCCCTCGGAGAACGAGATCCTCGGGGCGAAACCCGGCACGAGGCGCTGCAACTTGGTCGTCTCGAACAGGATCGAGTGCCGAAAGTCCTCCTGCAGCACCTCGGCCCAGCCCGGGAGCACTTTGCCAATGCTCTCGCTGGAGCGGTGTACGAGGTGCGGATCACGCACGCCCGCGGCGTCGGCAAGCGTGAGATAGATCTCGTCCCACGTGAGGATGTCACCGCTTACGAGGTTCACGATCTCGCCGACCGCGTGCCGGTTGCCAACGAGAGGCGCGAACCCGCGTGCGAAATCGTCGACATGAGTGAGCGTCCACAGTGACGTCCCGTCGCCGTGCACGACGACGGGCAGCCCCTGCCGCATGCGCTCGACGGTCGTCCAGGACGCCGGGAAGATCATGGTTGTGTCATCGTAGGTGTGCATGGGGCGCACGATCGTGAGCGGCAGGCCCCTGTCACGGAAGCCCTGCTCGAGCGCGACCTCGGCGGCGATCTTGCCCTGCGGATACCCGAACTTGGGAGCGCGGCGCGGCGAGGACTCGGTCAGCGGTAGCGCCGCGGGGCGAGAATAGACCGAGCACGTGCTGATGAACACGTATTGCCCGGTGCGCCCGGCGAATCGGGCAATGTCTCCGCTGACGTCGGCCGCGCTGAAGCCTACCCAGTTCACGACCGCGTCAAACTCCTCGCCTCCCAGCGCGGCGTCAAGAGATGCTGCGTCGCGGACGTCGGCGCGGAGGCTGCGCACGCCCCGGGCGGGCGGGCGCGCCGGCTCGTTCCGAGTGACGATCGTGAGTTCGGCGCCGGACGCGACGAGCTCTTTGCCGGCGGCCGTGCCGATCATGCCGGCGCCACCCAGGAACAGGACCTTGCGGGTCATGGCGCATCTCCTTCTGTGTGGGTCCGGCCCTGGCTCAATCCGCCGTCAACGAGATAGCGGTAGGACTTTTCGAGGGCCTCGAACACGTCGACGGCGAGGGTCTCGAGCTCGATGATGTGCCACTCCAGGGTCGACGGCACGCGCAGGGCGGCACGGATGTCGACCGAGCCTTCGCCGATCGGCACGAGGATGTCGTCACCGTACGTGAGCGCCGGGCCGTCCTTGACGTGCACGTAGCGCAGACGAGGGCCGATCGACGCGACGATCGCGGCTGGGTCGGCTTCTCCGACGGCAGCCCAGTAGAGGTCGAGCTCGACCCTCGCGTCGGGGTGCAGGCGTTCGAGCAGGATGTCGTAAGCTCCGCGACCGTCGAAGCTGTACCGGAACTCGGCGTTGTGGTTGTGGTAAGCGACGGTCATGCCGTAGGAGGCCGCCTCGTCGACGCCGCCGTTGACCCGCTCAAGGCCGCGCGCGATCGACTCGACGCTCGTGAACTCCTCCGCCTCCATGCTCCACGCGAGGTTGGGGGCCCCCAGCCGGGCGTACTCGTCGAGGATGCGGCGAGCATCCTGCCCGTACGGGAACGGTGCGTGGGAGCTCACCAGCTCGAGGCCGGTGCGATCCAGCATCCCTCGCACCGCAGCCGCGCTGTGGCCGTGCAGACCGTACGTCTCCACCCCCAAGTAGCCGAGGTCGGCTATCCGCTGCAGGGTGCCCTCGAAATCGTCGTCGAGCAGCGCGTCGACGGTGTAGAGCATGACGGCCGCGCCGGGCTTACTGGCACTCGGCACGACGCCTTCCGCGACGGCGCTCATGCGCGCCCTGCCCACTGCATCGCCTGAACGACGAGCCGTCGGAACGCGGGTTCCCCCCACGAGCGCAGGTCATGGCCGAGCGCGAGGTACACAACGCGGCCATCGCCGACCTCCCGCACGTATAGGACCGGGATGATCTCGCCGTCGGCACGCGTGCGCGTCGCAAGGACTGTGACGTCGTCGTCTGCGAGCTCGAATTCGTAGTACTCGTCGAAGAGCTCGAAGGACTCGACCCCCGCGGTCACAGGGTGCTCGGCGACGATGTCGACGCGGTGCCTGCCCTCGTGGTGGCCGGGGCCGTGCGAGAGGTAACGATTGCCGAGAGCCACGTAAAGCGCAGCCCACTCGGCATCCAGCCCGCCGTCCGCGGCCATACCCATGATGTTCGCGCCATGCAGCGCGACGACGCCCTTGCCTGCCCCGACCGCGTCGGCGAGGGCCTGTTGTTGCGCCGCGGGGAAGCTGCCTCCGGCGGTGTACAGAAGGTATACATCGGCATCCGCCGTCTCCGGTCGGGCGTCGATGAAGCGATTGAGGCCGATGCCGCGCCGCGTGGCGAAGCCGGCCTCGACGCCGAGCTGCTGAAACACGAGCGAGGCGGTGATGAGGTCGTGGTGGATGTCGTCGCCGTTGATGAGGACAAGCGCGCGAGATGCCATGGGGAAGCCCTTCAATGGATGCTGCGGGAGCGAGCTCTCGCCCGCCCCCGCAGGGGACGGTCGGTGCTACTTCGTGACCGGCACCAGGTTGATCGCCGTGACGGCGTTCGGGAACGGGTTGGCGTACGCATTGCCCTCATCGGGGAACCCGGTCACCTTCTCGTCGCTCCAGTTGGCGTAGTAGCCCCAGTAGAACATCGTGATGATGGGTAGCTGGTTGACCCAGATCGACTGGAGCTGGTTGAGGATGTCGGTGCGCTCCTCGTCACTCGTGGCCAGCGGGTACGCCGCGAACAACTCCTTGGCCTTCGGATCGTTGAAACGCTGGATGTTGCGCAGCGTCTCATTGTTGGTCCCGATCGGCACGTAGTACGCGGGGTTCATGATCACGTTGTAGTAGGAGAACGCATCCGGGAACGAGTCCGTCGGGTATCCGAGGGTCGAGTCGAAGTCGCCCATCGCGGTGAGGCCGTTGATGTCGCTCGGCTGTACGCCGTTGATCGTCATCGTGATGCCGAAGTCACCCAGCTGCGAGACGAGCGCCTGCGCGAACGCGGCGATGTCGGTGTAGGCCGACGGGAAGCTCACCGAGAACTCGAGCTTCTTGCCGTCCTTCGCCCAGATGCCGTCTGAGCCCTTCGCCCAGCCGTCGTTCTCAAGGATCGAGGCGGCCTCGTCGGCGTCCTGGTAGAAGTCCTTGTCCTTGAACTCCGGAGCGACGACCGACTCGAAGGCGGGCATCGGCAGGCCGATGACGTTCGAGGCCGGCTGCGAGTCGCGCGACGCCGCGAGCTGCGTGCGGTCGACGGCAAGGCTGATCGCCTGGCGTACCGGGAGCTCGCTGAGTGGCCACACCTCGAGGTTCGGGATGAGACCGTCAATGCCGGTCGCGGGCGACCAGTAGTGGAAGTGGTCATTCTTCGACAGGTACGACTGCTCGACGTTTGGTATGTAGGTGCCGGCCCAGTCGATGTCGCCCTGCACGAGCGCGGCCAGCTGCGCCGTGTTGTCCTTGTACGGGATGAAACGCAGACCCGCGATCTGCGGCTTCTTGCCCCAGTAGTCGGTGTTCGCCTTCAGCGTCAGCGACTGCGGGCTGAAGGTGTCGAGCACGAACGCGCCGGTGCCGACGGGCTCCTTGTCCTCGTAGGTCGCCGGGTCCTCTACCTTCGACCAGATGTGCTCCGAGACAATCGGCAGCGAGACGAGGCTGAAGAACGATTCGCGCGACGGGGTCGCGAAGTCGAACTCGACGGTCGAGTCATCCACAGCCTTGACTGAATCGAACGTGATCCCCGAGCGGTTCAGCGCCGGGTCCTTCGCGACGAGGTCGTACGTGAAGACGACGTCGTCGGCACTGAACGCCTCGCCGTCTGACCACTTCACGTCGTCCTGCAGCGTGATCGTGAACGTCTTGTTGTCGTTGGTCCACTCCCAGCTCTTCGCAAGCCACGGCGTGTTGTTGCCGATGTCGACCATGTTGATCTGCACGAGCGGCTCATAGATGAACGAGCCTTTCGTGCCTCCGATCATGTTGAGGGCGGACGGGTCGGGCAGGAACGGGTTGAACACCTGTGTCAGGTTGTCGGAGCCGTTTCCGACGTTGAGCCAGACGCCGTCAGCGCTCTCGCCGCTGTCGACGGGCGCGCAGGCCGCGAGTGCACCGACGGTCAGCGACAGTGCTGCCACAACGGCACCGGCGCGCGCGAGGAACCGCTCGCGGGGCTTTCGGTTGTGCATGGAATTGCCTTTCATGGTTGGGGTCGTCGTGATGACGATGGGGGTGACGCGAATGTGGACGGATGATCGGTCATCGATCGCCGTCCGGTTCGAGATCCGCCCTCCTTCCGGTTCGGAGAACGCCGGTCATGCCGGGCAGTTCGCGCGCATGCGCGCGATGAGCCGCGGCGTCTTCGTCGTCGCCGTACAGCCAGCAGCGGGCCCCGTGCCCGCTCTCGAGGTCGAAGCGCGGCGGCGACTGGACGCGGCAACGCTCGACGGCCAATGGGCAACGGGGGTGGAACCGGCAGCCAGATGGCGGGTCGATCAGGCTGGGCGGCTGCCCGACGTCGGAGAGCCGGTCCTCGCCCTCGGGTCGGCTCGGGTCGGGCGCCGAGTCGATCAGCAGGCGCGTGTACGGGTGGGCCGCCCGTTGCGTGACCTCTTCGGACGGACCGTACTCGATGATCTCGCCGGCGTACATGACGGCGGTGTGCTCCGCAAAGTAGCGCGCCGACGCGATGTCGTGCGTGACGTAGAGCAGCGCGACGTCACGTTCGTCGGTGAGCTTTCGCAGCAGATTCAGAATGCCCAGGCGAATGGACACGTCGAGCGCCGAGACGGGCTCGTCGGCGAGGAACACCTCCGGGTCCGCGGCAAGCGCCCGCGCGATTGAGACGCGCTGCAGCTGTCCGCCGGAGAGTTCATGGGGGAACTTCTCCGTGTACTGTCGCGGCGGAACGAGGTTCACCTGCGTGAGCAGGTCGTCGATGATCTGCTGTCGCTGCGCCTTCGAGGCTCCCCGGTGATGTATCTTCACCGCACGCATCAGCGTGACGTTGATGCGTGCGACCGGGTTGAAGGACCCGAAGGGGTCCTGCAGAATAAGCTGCACCGCACTGACGTACTTGCGGAAGGCCTTTCCGCCCTTCACGCGCACAGGGGTCCCGTGCCGCCGGATCTCGCCGGAGGTGATCGGGTACAGTTGCGCGAGCAGCCGCGCGAGCGTCGACTTGCCCGATCCGGACTCGCCTACCAGTGCGGTGATCCGCCCGGAGTGCAGGGCGAGCGAGACGTTCTCGACAGCGTGCACGACCTTGCCTCGGCCGTGTGCGCGGACACCGTGCAGGGCGAAGTGCTTCGTGACGTCGACGGCCTCGAGCACAGGTGCCTCGGTGGTCGCTTCACGAATGACAGGGTTGTTGTTCACGGTCGTCATCACAGGGCCTCCACCATCTCGTCGCTGGTCTTCGCCGCGCCTTCGTAGACGACGCACCGCGCCTGGGTGGGCCGCGCGACATCCGTGCTGGGGATGGTCAGGAGGGGCGGCATCGCGGTCCGACACGCCTCCTGCGCGAGCGGGCACCGCGGAGCGAAGGAGCAGCCCGTAGGCAGCGCCCGCAGGTCGGGCGGGCTGCCCGGGATTCCGGTGAGCTCACGGCGTTCTCCACCCAGGGTGGGGAACGATCCGAGCAGTCCGCGGCTGTACGGGTGCGCCGGGCGCCGGTAGAACTCCTGCGCTTCCGCGATCTCGACGATGCGACCGGCGTACATGACGGCGATCGTGTCGGAGAGCTCGATGAGCAGCGACAGATCGTGGGTGATGAAGATGACCGCGAAGCCGAGGCGATCCTTCAGTTCCATGATCTTCTCGACGATCTGACGCTGGATCACGACGTCGAGGGCCGTGGTGGGCTCATCCATGACGATGACTTCGGGATCGAGGGCGAGACCGATGGCGATCATGGCACGCTGCCGCATACCGCCGGAGAGCTCGTGCGGATAGGCACCGACGCGATCCTCGCGGATGCCGACCAGGGCCAGCAGCTCGAGGATTCGTGCCGCCCGCTCCTGCGGGGTCATCGCGGGACGGTGCACCTTGAGGGTGTCGTCGATCTGCTCGCCGATCCGCATGATCGGGTTGAGGGCGTTCATCGCTGACTGGAAGACGATGGACAGCTCTTCCCAGCGGAACTGGCGCAGCTCCTCGTCGCCGAGCTGGAGCACGTCAACGACTTCGCCGTCGGCCCGGGTGTAAAGGAGCTGCCCCGCGGTGATCGCCGCCGGCGGCTCGTGCAGCCGGGTGATGGCGTACGCAAGGGTGGACTTGCCCGAGCCGGACTCCCCGGCGATGCCGATGACCTCGCCGCGACGCAGCGAGAAGGAGACGTTGTTGACCGCGACGGTACTGGCGTGCTCGGACTGGTACTCGACACTCAGCCCGCGAACCTCCAGGAGCACGTCGGTGCTCATCTGCGTGAACGGTGCGGCGGCGGCACGGATGTGGCGACGACCAGGCAGCTTCTTCGCCTTCGGCCGCTTGGCCATCGCCCGGCGGGCGCGGCGGGTGCCGATGCCGGCCAACCGCAGTCGGGGATTGATGAACTCGTCGATGCCGAAGTTGACCAGCGACAGTCCGGTACCCAGCAGCGCGATCGCGAGACCGGCGGGGACGAACCACCACCAGGCGCCGCTGAGGAGCGCATTGGAGGTCTGCGCCCAGTAGAGGATCGTGCCCCAGGAGTATTCGGTTACATCGGCTAGGCCGAGGAACGCGATGCCCGCCTGCGCGAGGATCGCACCGGTCACGGTGCCGAGGAACGAGGCCGCAATGATGGCCAGCTGGTTCGGCAGGATGTCACGGAAGATGATCGTGATCGTCCGGTCGCCCGTTGCGCGCGCGGCTTCGACGAAATCTCGGCCACGGAGCGAGAGCGCTTGCGACCTCAGCACACGCGCGCCCCACGCCCACCCGGTCACGGCGATCACAAGTGTCACCCCGGTGGACCCGCTGTGCGGCAGGTAGGAGATCAGGATGACGGTCAGCGGAAGGCTCGGGATCACGAGGAAGATGTTCGCGAGCATCGAGAGCAGGTCGTCGGTGAGGCCGCCGACGAGCCCCGCCGTGACGCCGACGATAACCGACAGCAGCACCGCGATGACGGCGGCGACAACGCCGACGACCATCGAGATTCGTGCGCCGTACAGCACCTGCGAGTAGACGTCCTGCCCCGTCTGGGTCGTCCCGAACCAGTGCGCCGCGCTCGGCGGCTGTAGGTAGTCGTAACTGACCCGCGAGGGGTCGTACGGCGCGATGGACGGGCCGATGATCGCGAGAACGACGAAGATCAGCACGAGGACGACTCCGACGAGGGTGCCGCCCTTACGGAAGGACCGCATCCACGCCAAGCGGCTCCCGCGACTCGGCGCCATCGTGGCGACGACCTCGGTCGAAGGCTCGTTGATGGTCATGATTCAGGCCTCTCGGGTGCGAGGGTCGAGGAAGACGTACACGGTGTCGGCGGCGAGGTTCGCGACGAGAACCACGAGCGTGATGATGAGAAACAGCCCCTGCATGAGCGGGTAGTCCTGCGCCTGCGCGGCCTTGAACAGCACAGACCCAACGCCCGGGTAGTTGAAGACGATCTCGGTGACGATCGACCCGCCGACGACGAAGCCGAGCGCCATCGCGAAGGAGGAGAACGACGGCAGCACGGCGTTGCGCGCGGCGTACGAGTACATCACGCGGCTCTTGCTCAGCCCCTTGGCCTTGGCGAGGCGCACATAGTCCTCGCCCATCGTGGTGACCATCATGTTGCGCATGCCGAGCAGCCATCCGCCGACCGACGCGATGACGATCGTGAGCGCCGGCAGGATCGCGTGTTCGATGGCGCTGGAGATGAAGGGCCAGTTGAAGCCGATTGTCGTCCCGACCGCGTAGCCGCCGGAAATGGGAAACCAGTGCAGCAGGATGCCGAAGACGTACACCATGATCGTCGCGAACCAGAAGTACGGGATCGACGAGAGGAAGTTTGTGATCGGGACGACCGAGTCGGTCCACGAGCCGCGCCGCCATCCGACGTACATGCCGAGGCCCGTGCCGATGACGAAGCTGATGACGGTGCAGACCGTGACGAGGGCGAGCGTCCACCAGATGCTCTGGTCGAGAACGTCTCGCACGGGCGACGGGTAGTAGGCATACGAGATGCCGAAGTCTCCCGTGAGCACGCGCCCCCAATAGTCGACGTACTGCTCCCACAGCGTACGGTTGTCGGAACCGAACAGCTGACGCAGCGCGGCGACGGCCTCGGCGCTGAGCTTGCCCTGGAACTTGTTGATCAGGGCCGTGGCCGGGTCGCCCGGCATGAGGCGCGGGATCAGGAAGTTCAGACTGATCGCCGCCCAGGCGGTGACCAGGTAGAAGAAGATCCGGCGGCGGAACGCGCGCATGTCTCTCAGTCCTCCATCGGGGTCGTCAGCCACCGCACGCAGCGCTCGAGAAGTTCGCGCACGGCGGGTTCCCCGAACGGCCGGGTGTCGTGGCCGAGTTGGATGTAGCAGATGCGGCCCGCTGCGTCGTCGCGAACGACGGCGACTGGCTCGCGACCGTCTGCGGTCACGCGCCAAGCGATGGGGCGCGCGTCGGCGGCGACCTCGAGCAGATAGTGCTCGTGGTCGACGTCGAAGCCGGCGAGTCCGCTCGTTACTGGGTGGTCGGGGTCGACCTCGACGCGGAAGCGACTGCCGTGGGGGTGCGGGCCGTGCGAGAGGAAGCGCGCTCCGATGAGCTCGGCGAGCCTGCGCTCGGGCGCGGACTCGAAGAGCACGGCGCCGGCGTGGACGACCAGCAGCGAGGTACCGGCACTCACCGCTGCGACGAGCGCATCGACGCGCTCGATCGACAGGTCCGCCACGGCGGTCTCGAGCACGACCAGATCAGGAGCAGCTTCGAGCAGCGCCGCGGTGCCGACACGCACCCGCGCCGCCATGCCGTTCTCGGCGAGAAGCTGCGCGAGCGCGTCTGATACGCCAAACAGGTCCTCGTAGACGTCGTCGCCGCCGATCAGGACGTCGGCGCGCACCGATCGACCGGCGCCGGATCGGCGCTGGGCAGGGGTTAGGGTCATCGTCCTTCGTCTCAGTATGTGGAACGCTGCTCGCCGGTCGGTTCCCAGAAGCCGCGGGTCAACCCGTCGGCAAGGGCGTTGTCGGCTGGATCGAGCGGCAGCAGCACCCGACGGCGTGAGCGGCTGCTCTCGTAGGTTGCGAAGATGATCTCCGCACCCGCGAGTGCTCGGCGCGCGGTTAGGGCCGGCTCGCGGCCTGTCGTGTATGCATCGACGACGTCACCGATCGCGGCATCCGTGGCGGCGAAGATCGCGGGATCGATGCCGTGGTCCCACGTTGCGGCATCCGTCGCGTACGGTGTCGGGAAGATCTCGTCGCCGGCGCCGAAGCGCTGCACCGTGCACTGCGCACCGCGCGTCGTGATGCGCCCCGTCGTGCCCTGCACGATCAGGCCGACATTGTTCGACAGGTTCAGCACGGGCGACTGGGGCTCGCGTCCTGTGACGACGACGGCGCCGACGCCCGACGGCCAGCGGATCTGCGTCAGCGAAGAGGTCTCGGAGAAGACGCCGTAGACGTACCGGTTGACTGAGACGTCGATCTGGCCGATCACCCAGTGCGGCTTCGCGTCGTCGAGCACGAACAGGATGAGATCGACGATGTGGCTGCCCCAGTCGCCGAGGTTAGGGCAGTACCCCTCGATGCTCACGATCTCGCCGATCGCGCCTTCGCGGATGCGCTGGACGGTGTGCCGGTACACCGGTTCGAATCGCCGCTGCAGGTTCACGGTGAGCTGGACGCCCGCTGCCTCGGCGTCGGCGACCATCGTCTTGGCGTCGGCGTAAGAGGTCGCCATTGGCTTCTCCACGTGGATGGCCCGTACACCCGCCGCGATCGCCGCGCGCACGACCTCGAGCCGGACTGCCGGAGGCGTGCACACGCTGACGAACTCCGGCCGCAGCTCGGCGAGCATCGCCTCCGCGTCGCCGAACGCCCGCGCTCCGTGCTCCTCGGCCAGTTCCGCTGCGAGCTGCTCCGTCGGGTCGGCCACCGCTATCAAATCGACACCAGTGGCCCGTGCCCAGGCACGAGCGTGCACGCGGCCCTGGGAGCCTGCGGCAATCACGGCAGCAGTCTGAGCGATCACGATGTCCATTCCCCATTGATGACGAGCAGTAGTCCACATGTATACCACTAGCGGCCAAGGTAATACGTGTTGTATCTTTTACGCAATCCGGAGTTCACCACCAATACCGTTCAGAGAGAGGCGGGCTTGCCGTGCTCGTTAGCCAGGTCGTGGGTCCGGGTCGCTCCGAAGTAGTCGAGGTCGAGGATCTGGTGCCGGGGGCGCGGCAGGTGCTACTGGAAGTGCTCGCGTGCGGTGTCTGCACCTCGGATCGCACCGCTTGGGGCGAGCATGACGTCGCGGGTGCACCGACGCGTCTCGGACACGAAGTCGTGGGCCGGGTGAGCGGCGTCGGCGTCGAAGCCGCCCGCTGGCGCATCGGCGACGTCGTGACCGGCCTCGGCGGCGACGGGTTCGCGACCGCGGCCGTGTTCGACGCCGACTCACTGGCCCCTATACCCACTGGCATCGCCCCCGAGCTGGCGCTGGGCGAGCCGCTCGCCGTCCTCGAGGAGGCCATCTCCCGCGCCGGCATCCGTCCCGGCGACCGGGTGGCGATCGTCGGGCTCGGCTTTATGGGCCTGGGCCTCGTGCAACTGGCAGCGCTGCGCCTGCCGAGTCTGCTCGTGGGGATCGACCCCCGACCAGGCAACGACGCGCTCGCCCTGCGGCTGGGAGCGCACGAAGTGCACCGGCCGGACGCGCTGCCCACGGAGTTCACCACGGGAGGTCTCCGCGAGCTCCGCTTCGACGTCGTGATCGAAGCCGCCGGCGTCACAAGCGCCCTGTCCACCTCATCGACCATCGTCCGCCCCTACGGCACCGTTTGCGTCGTCGGCTATCACCATTCGGGCACCGCTCCGATGGACATGGAGCTGTGGTACAAGGGCGTCACGACCGTCAACGGCTTCTCACCGCACCGCCCGCGGACCATGCGCGCGATGCGCGATGGACTCGGCATGATTGCCGATCGCACCTTCGACTACACGCCCCTCATCACGCATCGCTTCGGTCTGCGCGAGGTCGATGCCGCTTTCGAGCTCATGCGCGAGCACCCCGCGAGCTTCGTGAAGTCCGTGATCGTCCCGTGAGCATCTGGCGGGGCGCTGCGCCGACGAGACGGCTGCTGCGCTCAGCAGAAACAGGAGTCAATGTGAACGGCTACATCAGTTTCAATGCAGCGCGACAGACGCAGGCCGAGATCCTCGGCGGCCGTGTCCTTCCCCACCTTCGCGCGCAGGTCTCCGAGCTGTCCGCACGCGGGGTCCTGCAGGGTCGCGGCCCCGTCTTCACGGGGATCGGAGCGAGCCATGCGGCTGCCGCGGGAGGCGTGTGGCGCCTGCGTGACCGCGGCGTGGACGCCTGGCGGCTGTCGGCGGGCGACAACCCGATCCCGCCGCCAGATGGCGACCGGCTGGTGTTCGGGATCTCGCAGTCCGGCCGCAGCACCGAGACCATCGCGTCGCTCGACTCGCCGCACCGCGAGCGCCGCGCCGCGATCGTGAACCGACCGCAGTCCCCCGTCGGCGACCTCGCCGCGCACGTCGTGGATCTCGGAAGCGTGAACGACAGCTACGCGTCGACCCTCGGCTACACGGCGACCGCGATGGCCGTCGCGCTGATCGCGGAAGCGTGGGACGGCGGCGCGCCGGATTCCACGTGGGAGCGACTTCCCGAGGCGATCGCGCAGGCGCGCTCCGACCTCGCCGCTCGGGTCGAAGACAGCGTGAACCTGTTCCGAGGCGCGCAGTACGCCGACTTCGTCGCCGCGGGTTCATCGCTGGGTACCGCTGAGGTAGGCGCACTCCTCCTCCGCGAAGTGGCCCGTGTCGCGTCGGCCGGCTTCGGCACGCGTCAATACCTGCACGGCTCGATGGAATCCGCCAGCGACGGCGTCCACGTCTTCTTCGGTGCGCACCGTGAGGCTGCCGCCGCGGACGTGCTCGCGAACGCGGGCCACAAGGTCGTCTTCATGACCGATTCGGATGCGACGACGGCCGCGTCGGTGTGCGACCTCCGGCTGCCGCGCTTCACGCCCACTCAACGCCCGCTGATCGAAGCCGTCCTCCTCCAGGATTTCATCGAGGGCGTCGCCGGAGTCCGCGGCGTGGAGATCGAGGAGTTCGTGTTCCACCACGACGACACCAAGGTCGCGGCGAGTGCCCGAGATGAGTGACTACCTGGTTGGTCTCGACGTCGGCCACGCGAAGGCCGCCGACCTTGCGCGGCATGGATCGATGACGATTCCGTCGCGCCTGACCGCACCGCGGGACAGCGGAACACCACTCCCCGACCCCTTCTAGGAGCACAACCATGACCCATCCTCTGCCGTACTACAACCTGGCACTCCTGGAGGCGGAGCCACGCGCTCGATTCGACTCCTTCACCCGCGACGACGCCGCCGCCCTCGGCATCGCGGCGGCGCAGATAATCCGCGAGTGGGGATTGAGCCTGATGGCCGATGTCCACATCGGCGATGAGCTCGCGTTCCGCGTCCAGTACGGGCAGACCGGCGAGGGCAGCCTGCACTGGGTGAGCGGGAAACGCCGCGTGGTGAGGAAGTTCAGCGAGAGCTCGCTGCTCGTCCGCTTCCGCGGAATAGACACTCCTCACCTCGTCGAAGGCCTGGGCGATGAGTACGCCGTCTGGGGCGGGGGTGTGCCGATCTTCGTGGGAGACGAGCTCGCGGCGACGCTCACGACCTCCGGCGAAGAAGATGTCGTGGACCACGAAGTTGCGGTCACCGCCCTGGCCCGCTTCGCAGCACAGGACCGCGCCCTGTCCGCGTAGCGGGCGGCCGGCGAGTCCTGAGATAGGTGGGATGTATCCAGTAACCGCAGCTTCTACATCGCGGGGGGTTCGTCTTTCTCAGGTCGCCGGGATCACTCCCCCGCGGCGCCGCTCCGGTGCCGGATCGGATCGAGGATCGCCTCGGCCGCCCACATGGCGGCGTCCGCGATGTCGCGGCCGCCCATTCCGAGCTCTCTCCGCATCGTCACCCAGGTCGCCGACGAGTCCAGGTGGCACAGCGCCGCCACCACGGCGCGCCGATCGTCGTCGCCGAGCGAGGGCACCTCGCTGCGCAGCATCCTATCGAACTCCGTCTGGTGGGGCGCAGGGTCCGCGCCGTTCACGCCTCTCATCGCCGTTTCGGCGACGACATGGGCCAGCTCCGGCCGCCGGTCGTAGGCCTCCATGGTCTCGCGGATGGCGATCGGCACATCGAAGATCGACTCGGACTCCGCGCGCGAGAAGATCGTGTGCTCGATCCACGCCGACGTCGCCAGCAGCAGGTCGACGCGCGTGGGGTAGTAGCGGAAGACCGTGCGCTCGCCGACCCCCGCGCGCAGCGCGATCACACGGAACGACACATCGTCGGTGCCGACCTCCTCGATGAGCTCGGCGTACGCGGCGAGGATCGACGCCTGCGTCCCGGAGAGCTCCTGCGCCGGCGGGGCAGTGCCCACTAGGCGGCCCGACGGGTCCTGGTCGAGACGGGGAGGAACCTGTCGACGGCGAGATCGAATGCCCGGAAGGTCTCGTCGGCACTCATCTCGAAGCCGGTCCGCATCCGCGCCCAGAACATGGGCGACGCGAAGTAGCGCAGCGAGGCGGCCGTGCGCAGCGCGTCCCTCCTGTTGAGCGTCGGCGCCGTCGCCTCCAGCATCGCGACGATCGCCTCCGTCATCGGCGCAGCGGCCTCCTGCACGGTGGGCGACAGGGCCGCGCCGCGGGCGGCCACGAAGGCGAACGCGGGCTGGGAGTCGTACGCACGGAATCGAGCGCGCACCGCGGTGCGGAACTCGTCCGCGGTCCGGAACTCGGGGACCGGGAAGTGCTCGGCCTCGATCCAGCGGGCGAGCGCCTCGAGCAGGTGCGACCGGGTCGGGAAGCGGCGGTAGATCGTCCGCTCGGACACGTCGGTCATCTCGGCGAGCTCGAGGTAGGAGACATCCTCGAACGTGCGCTCGCGAAGCAGCAGCGCAGCGGCGGCGAGGATCGCGGACTGCGTGTCGAGGGCCTCGTCCATCAGACCTTCCTTCCTCGCCCGGATCGAGACGACGCGGCCGGTTCCGGCGGGAGGACGTAACGGTCGGAGTCGTCGAGGGCCAGCGCGAGCGACGAGACGAACTGCACCTCGCCCCGCGGACCCGCCTCGGCCGAGGCCAGCATATCGGGCCGCTCGAACGTGTAGCCGGTGACATGGCACCGCAGGCGCTCGCCCGACGGATTGCCGTCGCGATCCAGAATGGGGCTCGGGATGCCGTCGGAAGAGCGTCGGAGGTAGAACCGGCCGCGTGTGAGGATCGCCATGAGCGGGGTGACGACGACGGCGGCACCGATCGCCACGAGCACGGAGAAGGGCTGCAGGCGAGGGCCGAAGGCACCCGCGAAGCACAGGAGCGAGAGCAGCGACGCGATGCCCACCGAGACCGGCCCGACGGGGTTCCAGTTGTGGAGCATCCCGCGACGGAACTCCGGGAAGCGCGGCGAGAGCCCGAGCAGGTGCTTGTTGATCACGATGTCGGCCGAGATCGTGACGAGCCACGCCATCACGACGTTGGCGTACAGGCTCAGGACGAACGAGATGAGGCTGAAGACGTCCATGAGCATGAGCGCGAGCGCGATCACGAGGTTGAAGACCACGAAGACGGTGCGCCCCGGGTAGTGCTTCTTGACACGCGTGTACACGTTCGACCAGGCGAGCGAGCCGGAGTACGCGTTCGTCACGTTGATCTTGACCTGCGCGATGACGATGAGCACGAGCGCGAAGACGAGCGCGATCCAGTCCGGGAGCAGCGACTGGTACATGCCGAGGAACTGCTTCACGGGCTCGACGGCGCGATCGGCGATCGACGGGTCCACCTTCGTCACCAGGTACACCGCGAGGAACAGGCCGATGACCTGCTTCGTCCCGCTGAAGATCACCCAGCCGGGGCCGCTGAACACGAACGACGCCCACCACGACTTCGCGTTCGCGGACGTGCGCGGCGGCATGACCCGGATGTAATCGATCTGCTCCGCGAGCTGCGGGGTCAGCGCGAAGCACACCGCGGCGCTCGCGACCACGGCGCTGAAGCTGACGGTGCCGTCCGACTCCCCGGTGAACCCGAGGAACTCGCCCACCGCGTCGGGCTGCGTGAACACGATCCAGACGAGCGGGACGAGCGCCAGCGCGAGCCAGAGCGGCGTGGTCCAGAAGTGCAGTCGTTCCAGCGCCCGCATGCCGTAGACCACGATCGGGATGACCGCCACGGTGGAGATCACGTAGCCGATCGGCAGCGGTATCCCGACCGCGACCTCCAGCCCCTGCGCCATGATCGCGCCCTCCAGCGCGAAGAAGATGCACGTGAACCCCGCGAACACGACCGTCGTGATGATCGAGCCGTAGTAACCGAAGCCCGAGCCGCGCGCGATGAGGTCGAGGTCGAGGTTGTAGCGCGCCGCATAGAACGCGACCGGGAAGCCGACGAGGAAGATGATGACGGAGGCGAGCAGGATGCCGAGCACGGCGTTGCTCGTGCCGTGCTCCAGGCCGATGCTGGCCCCGATGGAGAAGTCGGCGAGGAACGCGATCGAGCCGAGTGCCGTGCCTCCGACCGACAGCGCGCTCCAGCGCCGGAACGAGCGCGGCACGTACCGGAACGCATAGTCCTCGAGGCTGTCTTCTGCGGCGGCGCGCGCATCGCCGCCTCGTGCCCCGGCTCTCGCGCCCGGCACAGCCACACTCACCTCCGGCGCATCCACGATGTCTGGATCATGCCGCGAGCGTGTTTCGGGCGCGTTGCCGCGGGGAATCGATCTGATTCAGATGGCCATCGCGTGACGCACCGTGTCGGCGGCGGCCGCACCTCCCTGTCCTGTCATGGTGATCCGGCCGGCCTGCAGCACGGAGAAGGTGTTCGTGGAGCGCAGCGCGAAGCCGACGTGCTGCTCGACGAGCAGGACGGAGAGGTCGCCGCGCCGGGTGAGCGCGATGATGACCCGCTCGATGTCGGCGACGATGTTGGGCTGGATGCCCTCCGTGGGTTCGTCGAGCACCAGCAGCCTCGGCTTGGTGAGCAGAGTGCGGGCGATCGCGAGCTGCTGCCGCTGGCCACCGGACAGCAGGCCGGCACGCCGGCCGAGGAGCTCCTTGAGCGCCGGGAAGAGGTCGAACACCTCGTCGATGTCCGAATGCCGCTTCGCCACGAGCTGCAGGTTCTCCAGGGTGGTCATCTGGGGGAACGACTGCTGACCCTGAGGGACGTAACCGAGACCGCGCCGGACCCGCTGGGAGGGCGGCATCCGGGTCACGTCCTCGCCGTCGATCAGCACCCTGCCGCTCATCGCCGGGATCAAGCCCGTCGCGACCCGGAGGAGCGTCGTCTTGCCGGCCCCGTTGTGGCCCATCACCGACACCGCCTCCCCGTGGGGAACCCGCACGGTGACGTCGTGCAGCACCTTCGTGCGACCGTAGCCGGCCGTGACCCCTGCGATCTCGAGCATCAGTGACCCCTGCCTTCCGCTGCGGCGTCGGCCGCTGATCCGAGGTAGACCTCCTGGACACGCGGGTCCGCCTGGACCTGTTCCACGGTGCCCGCCGTGAGCAGCTTGCCGGTGTGCATGACGGTCACCCATTCGGCGTAGTTGCGGACGAAGTCCATGTCGTGCTCGATGACGATGATGGTGCGCTCGTCGCCGATGCGGCGCAGCAGCTGCCCCGTCTCGTCGCGTTCGTCGACGTTCATCCCGGCGACGGGTTCGTCGAGGAACATCACCTGAGCGTCCTGCACCAGCAGCATGCCGATCTCCAGCCATTGCTTCTGACCGTGCGCGAGGATGCCGGCGGGCCGGTCTCTCAGGGCGGTGAGCCCGATGGTCTCCAGCGCCTCTTCGACGTACTCGGGCACTCCGCGGCGCGTGAGCGGAAGCCCCCACGCGCTGCGGTGCAGCCCACCCGCGATGTCGAGGTTCTGCAGCACCGACAACTCGTCGAAGACGGTCGCGGTCTGGAACGTGCGGCCCACCCCGGCCCGGATGATCTTGTTCGTCTTCATCGCCACGAGATCCATGCCGTTGTACACGGCGGTGCCGGAGGCGGGGACGAGCCCGGTCAGCGCATCCACGAGCGTCGTCTTCCCTGCGCCGTTCGGCCCGATCAGGAAGTGCACCTGCCCCTTGAGCATGAGCAGGCTGACGTCGTCGACCGCCGTGAAGCCGTCGAAGGTCACGGTCAGGTTCGCCACGGCCACCGAGGTCTCGGCGTCGGGCACCAGCGTCTCGCCGGCGCTCACCGCCGCGGCATCCTCTTCGATTCCGGTCATGCCGACACCTCCGGTTCCGCGGTGGCGTGCACCACGGGCTTGTCCGTTCTCACGCGCACCATGAGCGCCTTCGTCCGGTCGAACAGCGACGCCAGCCCGTTCGGCAGGAACAGGGTGACCAGGACGAACACCAGCCCGAGTACGTAGACCCAGCCCTCCGGCCAGCTGGACGCGAGGCTCGACTGCCCCCACCCGATCGCCATCGCGCCCAGCACCGGGCCGAACAGCGACGCGCGCCCTCCGAGCGCCACACCGGCGATCATCAGGATCGACGCGGAGGCGCCGATCTCCTGCGGCGTGATGATCCCGACCAGCGGCACGAACATCGCACCGCCGATGCTCGCCATCACCGCGGCGATGACGAACGCCACGAGCTTGATGTTGGCGGGGTCGTAGCCGAGGAAGCGGACCCGTTCCTCGGCATCCCGCGTCGCGAGCAGGAGCTCGCCGAACCGGCTGCGATAGAGCTGCCACGCGACGAGCATGCAGACGATGAGCAGGCCGACGGTGATCATGTAGATCATGATCTTGTTCGCGTCGTCGTTCAGGACGTAGCCGAAGAAGTACTTGAACCCGCTCAGTCCCGTGTCTCCCCCGGTCTCGCGGATCGTCGAGCTGATGAACACGGCGAGCGCGACCGCGAGCGCCTGGGTGAGGATCGCGAAGTACGCGCCCTTGACCCGACGTTTGAACAGTGCGTAGCCCAGTGCCCCGGCCACGATCACCGGGAGCAGGACGATCGCCAGCACGGTGAACCACTCGCTGCGGAACGGCTCCCAGAACGCCGGAACCGGCGCGAGCGGGTCGTAGAGGATCATGAAGGTCGGGGTCGCGTCGGGCCCCGCGGTCTCCAGCGTCAGGTGCATCGCCATGGCGTAGGCGCCCAGCCCGAAGAAGACGCCCTGACCCATGACGAGCATGCCGCCGCGTCCCCACGCGAGACCGATGCCGACAGCGACGATCGCCCAGGCGCTGTACTTGCCGAGATTGTTGATCCAGTGCATCGACAGGACGGCCGGCGCCACCGCGAGCAGCAGGAAGGCGAACACCGCGATGCCGACGAGCGACGTCCACGGCCTGATCTTGGTGAGCATCGTCATGCCAGCCCCCTCGTGCGAACGGTGAACAGGCCCTGCGGACGGATCTGCAGGAAGATCACGACGAGGACGAAGGCGAGGACCTGCGCGAGGCTGCCGGTCGTCCAGTCGGCGAAGAGCGCCATCGCGATCCCGATGGCCAGGGCGGCGATCACCGTCCCCTTGATCTGGCCGATGCCGCCGACCACCACCACGAGGAACGCGGGGATGATGTACTGCACCCCCATCTGGGAGTTGGTGCCGCCGATCAGCGAGGCGGCCACCCCGGCGACGCCTGCCAGGCCCGACCCGACGAAGAACGTGAGGCGGTCGACCCGGCGCGTGCGGATGCCCGCCGTCTCGGCGAGGTCGCGGTTCTGCACGGTCGCCCGGATGCGGCGACCGAAGGAGGTGTACTTAAGCCAGGCGGCGAGCGCGGCGACGCACACCGCCGCGAGCGCGATGGTGAACACCTGACGGAGCGGCCAGGCGTAGCCGAAGACGTCGATCTGGCCCTGGAGCCAGCCGGGGTTCTCCACGGGAACGCCCTGAGCCGGGAAGATCTGCAGCGCTGCCTGCTGGAGGATCAGCGCGACACCGACGGTGACGAGGAGGGTGTCGAGGGGCCTCCGGTACATCCATTGCAGGATGCTCACCTCGAGCAGCAGCCCGAGCAGGCCGGCGACGACGAAGGCGACCGGCAGTGCCACCGGGATGGAGATGTTGCTGTCGGGGATCACGAGCTGGGTGAGATAGGTGACGAACGCGCCCGCCATGATGAACTCGCCGTGGGCCATGTTGATCACCCCCATCTGCCCGAAGGTGAGCGTGAGGCCGAGGGCGGCCAGCAGCAGCAGCGCGCCGAGCGCCGAGCCGTTGAGCAGCGGCGGTATGAGTGCGTCCATGCGTGGTCACTCCCTTCTGTGCGGAATGCGACGTCTGATGAAGCGGGAGGGGATGCGGGGCTCTGTGCCGCGTGGAGCACGGAGCCCCGCATCCTGGTCGACTCAGCCGGCGGCGGCCACGAGCGACTTGCGGACGTCCTCGGGGAACCAGTCATAGCCTTCGAGGTACGGGTCCGGCTCGATGAACTCGTCGGAGGCCCACACGATGTCGAACTGGTTCTCGGCGTTGATCTTGCCGATGTGGCCGGGCTTCGAGATGTGGTGGTTCTCGCCGTCGAGCGTGACGACCCCCTCGGGGGCGTCGACGGTGATCTCGTTCTCCACTGCGGCCTCGTTGATCGCGTCGACGTCGAACGAGCCGGCGGCCTCCGCAAGGGCCTTGTAGAGGTAGAGCGAGATGTACGCGGCCTCCATCGGGTCGCTGGTCACGCCGCTGGAGCCGGGGTACGCCTTCCACGCGTCGATGAACGCCGGGTTGTTGGGCGTGTCGAGCGACTGGAAGTAGTTCCACGACGCGAAGTTGCCGGTGACCTCGTGGCCCATCGCCGGTGCCTCCTCCTCGGCGATCGACACGGAGATGATCGGGGTCGTCTCCGGGCTGAGGCCGGCGTCGTAGTACGCCTTGACGAAGCCGACGTTCGACGAGCCGTTGATCGTGTTGAAGATGAAGTCGGGCTTCGCCTCCACGATCTTGGCGACCTGCGTCGTCCAGTCGTCCTTGTCGAGCGGCACGTACTCCTCGCCGACGATCTCGATGCCGAGCTCCGCCGCGTACAGCTTGATGATGGCGTTCGCCGTGCGCGGGAAGACGTAGTCGGAACCGGCGAGGAACAGCGTCTTCACCCCCTGCGATGCGAGGTAGTCCATCGCCGGGATGATCTGCTGGTTGGTGGTCGCGCCGGTGTAGTAGATGTTGGGCGAGGACTCCAGGCCCTCGTACTGCACCGGGTAGAAGAACAGGCCGTTGTGCTCCTCGACGACCGGCTTCACAGCCTTCCGCGACGAGGACGTCCAGCCGCCGAAGATCGCGGCGACGCAGTCCTGGGTGAGCAGCTTCTCGGTCTTCTCGGCGAAGGTCGGCCAGTCGGTGGCGCCGTCCTCCTGGACGTACTCGATCTGCTTGCCCAGGATGCCGCCGTCGGCGTTGATCTCGTCCGCGGCCATGTGCAGCACGTTGGACACGGTCTTCTCCGAGATGGCCATCCCGCCCGTGAGGGAGTTCAGGAAGCCGAGCTTGATGGTGTCGCCGGACGTGTCGACGCAGCTTGCTGCGGCCGCTTCCGAGGCGGTCGGTGCGGCGTCGCCGGCGCGACTGCCGCAGCCGGAGAGGACCAGGGCGGTGCTCGTGACGAGCGCCCCCGCGGCGAGGATCGCCCTCAGGCGCTTCCTGCTCGTGGTGATCATGCTGTGCTCCGTTCGTTGTGATGCGAGACGCGAATCGCGAACGGAGCACACACCGGGCGCCACCTGGCGCACGACAGGAACCGCCCGCGGGGCGGATCCGTCGGATGCGCCGCTCGCCGGTCAGGGATTGCTGGTGGTGCTCGTCGGCCGGGCCGTCGTACAGCGAGGGTCCGACCCGTTTCCTCGTCGGCGGCAGGGTTCCGTCGACGGCTGCAGGTGATCCCACGATGGGGGTGCGGCATTACATTGCCATTGCTCGTGTGTATCGCATGTGTAAACAGTCGTTCGGGTGCGCGCCATCATCCGTTGATATTCCGGGGTTGCGAGCGCACGCGTCATCTTCGAGTGGATGCAGTCACTCGAGCGTGATGACAGACTTCTGACACATCGACTCCGCCCATGGGAGCGGATCGGTGTGTCAGCGAACCGGCACCCCCGGCCGATTCGCCCCGGTCGACGACGGAGGAAGCCGATGCACCTGTCACCCGCAGACACGGAGAAGCTGCTGCTGGCCGTGGCAGGCATGGTGGCCCGCGACCGCAGAGCGCGCGGCGTCAAGCTCAACCACCCCGAGGCCGTCGCACTGCTGTCGACCTGGGTCATCGAGCGCGCCCGGGACGGTGCCGAGGTGGCTCAGCTGATGACCGAGGGGCGCGCGGTCCTCGGCCGCGACGACGTCATGGACGGCGTGGCGGACATGCTCGCCGACGTCCAGGTCGAGGCGACCTTTCCCGACGGGCGCAAGCTCGTCACCCTTCACCACCCGATCGATTGAGAGACTGCCATGGCATCAGGTTCGGCATCCGGCCCCGGCGCGATCCGCGTGAGACCGGGATGGATCGAGCTCAACGCGGACCGCACGGACGACGAGAGGCTCGAACTCGTCATCCTCAACACCGGCGATCGGCCCGTCCAGATCGGCTCGCACATCCATCTGCCGGACGTGAACGCCGCACTCGAGTTCGACCGCGCGGCCGCCGCCGGCTTCCGCCTCGACATCCCGTCGGGAACCTCCGAGAGGTTCGAGCCGGGGGTCTCCAAGCGCATCGCAGCGGTGGCGCTGCGAGGACGCCGGCGGGTGCCGGGCATTCAGCTGCGGCCGACCGAGGAGGGTCGCTGATGGTGCGCATCGACCGGGAGAGATACGCCGCGATCTACGGCCCTACCGCGGGCGACCAGGTGCGGCTCGGCGACACGGACCTGTGGATCGAGCTCGAAGACGACCTCACCGTCGGCGGCGAGGAGGCCGTGTTCGGCGGGGGCAAGTCGATCCGCGAGTCCATGGCGCAGAGCACGCTCTCCCGCGCCGAGGGAGCGCTCGACACCGTCATCACCAACGCCGTCGTCCTCGACTGGTGGGGCATCGTCCGGGCGGATGTCGGCATCCGGGGAGGGCGCATCGTCGGGATCGGCAGGGCCGGCAATCCCGACATCGCGGACGGCGTCGATCCGCGGCTCGTCATCGGCCCTTCGACCGACGTGATCTCGGGCGAGGGGAAGATCCTCACGGCCGGGGCGATCGACTCGCACGTCCACCTGCTGTCTCCGTCGCAGATCCACGAGGCACTGGCGGCCGGCGTCACCACGATCGTCGGCGGTGGGACGGGTCCTTCCGAGGGCTCGAAGGCGACCACGGTGACCCCGGGCTCGTGGCATCTCGAGCAGATGCACCGTTCGCTCGACCGGTTCCCCGTGAACGTGCTGCTGCTCGGCAAGGGCAACACGGTCTCGGCCGCCGCGTTCGAGGAGCAGGCGCTCGCCGGCGCCGCCGGCTACAAGGTGCATGAGGACTGGGGGTCGACCCCCGCCGCGATCGACGCCAGCCTGCGCGCCGCCGAGGAGTGGGGGCTGCAGGTCGCGCTGCACAGCGACTCGCTCAACGAGGCCGGGTTCGTCGAGTCGAGCATCGCCGCGATCGCGGGCCGCAGCATCCACGCGTTCCACGTCGAAGGAGCCGGCGGTGGACACGCGCCCGACATCCTGTCGATCGCGGGGCTGCCGTACGTCATCCCCGGATCGACGAATCCGACGCTGCCCCACACCGTCAACACCGTCGCCGAGCACCTCGACATGCTGATGGTCTGCCACCACCTCAACCCGGGCGTGCCCGAGGACCTGGCGTTCGCCGAGTCCCGCATCCGCGCCACCACGATCGCCGCCGAGGACATCCTGCACGACATGGGCGCGATCTCCATCACCTCGTCGGATGCCCAGGCGATGGGCCGCATCGGCGAGGTGGTCACGCGCACCTGGCAGGTCGCCCACGTCATGAAGGCGCGGCGCGGGCCTTTGGGCGGAGGGCTCCCCGCCGACAACGAACGGGCCCGTCGGTACGTCGCGAAGTACACCGTGAACCCCGCGATCGCGCACGGGATCGATGACGAGGTCGGCTCGATCGAGGTGGGCAAGCTCGCCGACCTGGTGCTGTGGGATCCGCGCTTCTTCGGATTCCGGCCCAGCGTCGTGATCAAGGGCGGCGGCCTCGTCTGGGGAGCGCTCGGCGACCCGAACGCCTCGATCCCCACGCCGCAGCCGGTACTGATGCGTCCGTCGTTCGCCGACGCGATCGGCGGGTCGCTGTCGGTGTCGTTCGTCTCGCCCGCGGCGCTGGAGGCGGGGCTCGCCGAACGCCTGGGACTGACCCGTCGCCTGCTGCCGCTGCGCTCCACGCGGCAGATCGGGAAGGCCGACATGCGCAACAACGACGCCCTGCCCCGGATCGACATCCGGCCCGACACCTTCGACATCGCCATCGACGGCGACCGGGTCGAGCCGGCTCCCGCGGCGCGGCTTCCGCTCGCGCAGCTCTACCAGCTCTTCTGATGCGTCCCCTCTCCTCGACCACCGCCGCCATGCTGCTCGCCGACGCACGGCTGCCGTCGGGCGGCCACGCGCACTCCGCGGGCGTGGAGCCGGCAGTCATGGCCGGGGTCTCTCCGGCGGAGCTGCCGGCGCTCCTCCGCGGGCGGGCATCCACGACCACGCTCGTCGAAGCGGGGACCGCCGTGGCCGCACGGCACGCGCACCTCACCGGCGGCGCGCTGGACGAGGTCGAGGCGGCGTGGGCGGCGCGGACCCCGAGCAGGGCGCAGCGGGATGCCGCGCGGATGCTCGCGCGGGGCTACCTGCGGGTCGGCGCGCGACTGTTCCCCGGCGACGCGGCGATCCGGACGTGGAGCGACCGCGCGGCGCCGCCGCCCAGGCCCTGCGTGCTCGGCGTCATGGCGGTCGGATTCGCGATGACGCCGCTGGAGCTCGCGCGCCTCGTCGCCTACGACGACATGCAGGCTGCGGCGGCCGCCGTCCTCAAACTCGAGCCGCGCGATCCGCTCGACCTCGTGTCGCTCGTCGTCGAGTCGTGCGCCGAGATCGAGGACGACCTGGTCGCGATCGCCGCCATCACCGATCCGACCGAGATCCCCGCGCTCAGCGCACCGCAATCCGAAGCGTGGGCAGAAGCCCACGCGCGAACCACGAGGAGGCTCTTCCGTGCCTGATTCCCCCGCATCCCGCGCCCTTCGCCTCGGCGTCGCCGGCCCCGTCGGCACCGGCAAGTCGTCGCTCATCGCGACGATCTGCCGCGCCCTCGCCGACGAGATCCGCATCGGCGTGATCACCAACGACATCTACACCGACGAGGACGCCCGCTTCCTCCGGTCGGCGGGAGTGCTCGAGCCCGAGCGCATCGTGGCCGTCGAGACGGGCGCATGCCCCCACACCGCGATCCGGGACGACGTCACCGCGAACCTGCTCGCCGCCGAGGATCTGGAACGGGCGTTCGCGCCGCTGGACATGGTCGTGATCGAGTCCGGTGGCGACAACCTCACCGCCACGTTCTCACCGGCGCTCGTCGACGCGCAGATCTTCGTCCTCGACGTGGCGGGCGGCGGGGATGTCGCCCGCAAGGGCGGGCCGGGCATCGGCCGCGCCGATCTGCTGGTGGTGAACAAGACCGACCTCGCCCCGTACGTGGGTGTGGACGTCCCGCAGATGGTGAGCGATGCGACCTCGGCGCGCGACGGCCGGCCCGTGCTGGCGCTCTCGCGGACCGACGCCGCATCGGTGGCGGCCTTGCGTCAGTGGGTGCTCGCGATGCTGGCCGCGCACCGTGCCGGCTCGCACGTGCCGCAGGACCCGGGACCGATGGCGCCCCACTTCCACGCGGACGAGGAGGGCAACAGCTACCTCCACACGCACGCGGACGGGGAGGACGCGCACGGGCATCCCGTCGGCGAGGAGGCGCACAGCCACGCCGGCCACGCGCACCCATGACGCAGACGGTCGTCGAGATCTCGCCGCGCGGCGGCGAGGCGTCGTGCGCGCTGGCGGGCGAGCTGGTCGTGCCGCGACTGGTCCGGCGTGTGGGCCGCCGCGTCGAGGTCGCCCTCGTCGCGGGGAGGGCGATGCTCCTGCCCGGCGACGAGGTCAGGATCGAGATCCGCGTCGGCGAGGGCTGCACGCTCGACCTCGTCGACATCGGCGGACTCGTCGTCTACGGCCGCGCCGGCGAGACGGGCGCCCCCTCGCGCTGGCACGCCCGCATCGACCTCGCGCAGCACGCGTCCCTCGGCTGGGATGGTCTGCCGACGGTGATCACGGATGCCGGCGACCTCAGTCGCTCGCTGACCGTGCGGCTCGCGCACGGGTCGTCGGCGGTCCTGCGCGAGACACTCGTCCTCGGCCGCACCGGGGAGCGCGGCGGCCGCCTCCACGCCGACGCCGACATCGCGGATGCCGTCGGGCCGATCCTGCGGGAGACGCTCGTGGTCGACGGTCGCGACGCGGTCCCGGGTGTGCTCGGGGATCAGCGCGTCCTGGACAGCATCCTCTCTCTCGGAGAGCACGGCGACGCGTCCGACGTGCCCGGAGCCACTCGTCTCGAGTTCGAACGGGGCGGGTGGGCGCTGCGCTACCTCGGCGACGCCGCGCACCGCAGCCCGCTGAACGGCGCCCGCATCGGCGACGCCGCGCAGGAGCGGGAGCCGGTCGGCACCGCGTGACCCCGCAGCTGCGGACCGACGCCCCACCCGTCGACCCATCTCCACCGATCCGCTCCGGAAAGGAGCACCCGTGAACCGTACGACTCCTGCCGCTCGACACGTCCTCGTCGCCGTCGGTGCGCTCCTCCTGGTCAGCTGGGGCCTCTTCGCGGCCGTGGTGCTGCCCGGCGACTACCAGGCCGGCACCACCACGTTCGGCGTCGGGCTCGCCGTCACCGCCTTCGTGCTGGGCATGCGCCACGCCTTCGACGCCGACCACATCGCCGCCATCGACAACACCAGCCGCAAACTCGTCGCCGACGGGCGGGATCCGTCGAGCGTCGGCCTATGGTTCGCGCTCGGGCACTCGACCGTGGTGCTGGTCGCGGTGGGTCTGGTCACCGCCGGGGTGGGCGCGCTCACCGCGCAGATCGGGGTGGATCAGTCGCCCCTGGCGATCTTCACGGGCGTATGGGGGCCGACCGTGTCGAGCCTGTTCCTCCTCGTCATGGCGACGGTGAACCTCACCATCCTCGTGCGCCTGATCCGCAGCGCGCGCCGGGGAGGGACCACCTCCGACCAGCCGACCGGCGGCGGCGTCGTGTCACTGCTGGTCGCCCGGACCTCCGCGGCGCTGGATGCCCCGTGGAAGATGTTCGTCGTCGGCCTGCTGTTCGGCCTGGGATTCGACACGGCATCCACGATCGCGCTGCTCCTGATCGCCGGCGGTGCGGGCATCGTGATGCCCTGGTACGCGGCGATGGTGCTCCCCCTGCTGTTCACCGCGGGGATGGTCATGTGCGACGGCGTCAACAGCATCGTCACCTCGAGGATCTACCGCTGGTCGGCCGACCAGCCCGAGCGGCGGGTGCGGTACAACGCCGCCCTGATCTCGATCTCGGTCGCGGTCGCGCTCGTCGTCGGCACCGTGGGCCTGTGCGGCGTCCTCGTGGACTCGTTCGGCGTGAGCCTGCCCCCTGTGGAGGCCGTCGCCGCGACGGATCTCGACTCGTTCGGGCTGATGATCGTCGGAGCGCTGCTTGTCGCGTGGCTCGTCAGCTGGGTGGTCGCCCGCTCGGGGGGTCCTGCGGCGACCGCGCAGGGGATCGACGCGACGTGACCGGCGGTCGACGGATCGCCGATCACCGGCGGCACCCGCATGGTGCGACCGGTCAGACGATTCGATACCCCAGGTAGACGAACCCGTTCGCAAAGCGGTGCTCGGCGAACAGCTCCAGGTCGAGCCGCAGACCGTCGTCGAGGAAGCGGGTGCCGCCGCCGACAACCGAGGGTGCCACGACGACGTGGACCTCGTCGAGCAGACCGGCACGGGCGGCGGCCGAGGCCAGCAGACCGCCGCCGATCGCGACCGGACCGGGTGAGGCATCCCGCATCCGCCGCACGTCGGCGGGATCGAAGACCGGCCGCAGCTCGGTGCGCCGCGTCGTCACCGCCTCGAGGGTCGACGAGTACACGACCTTGTCGATGTCGCGCCATTGCAGTGCGAACGCGCGCTCGGCGGGCGGCAGGTCGTCGAGCGGGAAGTCGTCCCACGCCTTCATGACCTCGTAGACCTTGCGGCCGTACAGGTGGACGCGCGCCGGCGCGAGCAGGTCGTTGACGAAGGAATGGACCTCGGCGTCGGGCGTCGCCCAGCCCCAGCGGCCGTCGGGACCGGCGATGTAGCCGTCGAGCGAGGCGGAGTTGAAGTAGATCAGCGAGCCCACGCCCGGCACGCTACCCGGCGCCCCGCGGACGCATAACCCCCGGCGGGGGTTCGCGGGCGATCCTCAGGTTGCCCTCTTGTGCGAGAAGTGGATGCCGCCGCTATTGTTTCTCGATAGGTACATGCCGTTTATCGATAGGTTGACACATGCAACGCACCACGATCGTCGTCCTCAAGGTCCTGATCGCGGGTCTGCTCGCCCTGCTGTTGGTCTGCCAGATCTTCGTCGTGCCGGCCGTCGCCGCGCAGTCCGCCGTGCGGTACGCCGAGATCGCGTACTTCGAGATCCCGGGCACCATCGTCGGCATCCTCTTCCTGCTGTGCGTGCAGGTCGTGCTGGTGTGCGTGTGGCGCCTGCTGTCGCTCGTGCGAGAAGACAGCATCTTCAGCGACAGCGCCTTCCCCGACGTCGACGTGAGCCTCGCGGCCGTCGTGTTCGCGACACTCCTCGTGCTGATCGCACTCGTCGCCCTGAGCTTCACCGGGTTCATGACGCCGTCGATCACGCTCCTCCTGCTGCTCGGCGTCGTCGTCGGCGCGGGGCTGTCGCTGCTGATCGTCGTGCTGCGCGGCCTCCTGCGCAAGGCGTCGCGGCTCGAGGCGGACCTCGCGGAGGTGGTGTGATGCCGATCATCATCAACCTCGACGTGCAGCTGGCGAAGAAGAAGATGTCGGTCACCGACTTCGCCGCCGCCATCGACATCACGCCGGCCAACGTGTCGGTGCTCAAGAACGGCCGCGCGAAGGCGGTGCGGTTCACGACACTCGACGCGATCTGCCGCGTGCTGGACTGCCAGCCCGGCGACATCCTGGAATGGGTGCCCGACGACCACCCGGCGGCCGTCGCCGCCGAGTCCGGCACCGAGGCCGACGGATGAGCACCGTCGCGCACGAGCGTCGGTCGCCGGCCTGGAACGACAAGGCCATCGCCGAGCTGCTCGACGTCGTCCGCTGTCCGGTGTGCGCGGGCGGCATCGTGTCGGAGCGGCGCTGCCCGACCTGCGGCGCGGACTTCGACGGGCCGATCGGGCGCGACCTCTGGCTGGCGTCGCAGCGCGCGGTCGAGGCGCTCAAGGCGCGCCAGGCCGTGCTCGACCGCGTGCCGTCGCTCCCGGTTCCGCCGGCGCCGGCCGCGGCGACTCCGGGAGCCGGGATGCCGGGGGCCGCGGCATCCACCATCCCCGCGCCGGGCGCGGGGGAACCGGGCCCGCCGCTGCCGCCCGTGCACCGGACCGGCGACGCGCCGGTGCCTGCCCCCGGCGCATCGGCATCGGTGCAGTCGGTGCTGGCCGTGGCGGGTGCGGGCCTCGTCGCGGTCGCCGCACTCGTGTTCACCTTCTTCAACCCCGATCTCGACGACCCGATCATCCGCACCGGGATCGTCGGCGCGATCGCGGCGGCGTTCCTCGGCGGTGCGCCGCTGCTGGCCCGCCGGCGGCTGCGGCTGTCGGCGGAGGCGATCGGCGCGCTCGGGGTCGTGTTCCTCGCCCTCACGGTGACGGCGGCGCTGCCGTTCGCGCGCAACGGATGGGTCTCGGCGGGGCTCGTCGCCCTCGTCGCCGGCGGTGCGCTCGCGCTGCTCGGCCCGCGGGCGCACATCCGGGCGTGGCTGTGGTGCGGCGTCGTCGCGCTGGCGTTCGCGCCGCTGCTGCTCGCACTGGGAGCCGGATCGGCGCTCGTCGCGACGGCGGGCTGCCTCACCTCGGCGGCCGCCGCGAGCGCCCTGATCGCGCTCACGAGGGGCGGCGCCGAGCGCGTCACGCTCACGATCGCGCAACTCGTGTTCGCGGCGACGGCCGTCGCACTCATCCCCGCGACCGTCGTCGAGACGGGCCTCGGACCGGCGTGGATCGCCGCTCCGACGCTGCTCGGGGTCGCCGCCGTCGCGGTGGCCGCCACCTACGCCCCGACGCGCGGGCTGTGGAGCGGCATCGCCGGCGCCGCGCTCGTCGGCGCCGCCACCTCGCTCACGCTCGGCGCCCTCGGGACGGCGCCCGTCGGCGGAGCGATCGCATTGCTGCCGACCACCGCCGGCGCCGGGCTCGTACTGGTCGGCGTCCTCACGCCGCTGCACCGTCTCGTCTCGCGGGGGGCGCTGTTCACGGGCGCGGTGCTCGTCGTCGCGGTCATCGCCGCGGCGCCGACGCTCATGGCCCTGCTGGCGCTGGCGGCCGGGATCGCACGCCCCGGGGCGCAGGAAGCGCTACTGCCACCCGACAGCGCGTGGGGGCTGCCCGCGGGGCTGTTCGCCCTGGCGCTCACCCTGGCGTCGTTCGCCGCGATCACGCGCGACGACGCAGCGGGCCGGGGGGCGGCATCCACTCCTCCCGGGTCCGTGGCGCGCGACCAACGGTCGCGGCACGTGGCGGATGCCCCCGACGCCGCCGACTCCCCGCAGACAGGCCCCGGCGTCTGGACGCCGACACCGCTCGGCACGCGCTGGCTCGGGTTCCTCGGTGCGTGGTACGCGGTGCTGGCGTTCCTCACGGTGCTGGCGCTTCCGGCGATCGACACGTGGGCGCGGATCGCCGTCGGGCTCGGCGCGGCCGTCTGCGCGAGCGCCGTCGTCCTGACGGTGCTGCGGGATGCCTCAGCCTCGGTCCGGATGCCGCTCGTGGTCGGCGCGCACGCCGCCGTCGTGTACGCGGCCGTGCTGTCGTGGGCCGACACCGGTCTCGCGGTCGCCGCGGGTCCGGCCGTCGTCGCCGCCGCAGGCGTGCTGATGCTGACGGTGCCGCGCCCGGCGCGGTTCGTGCACGTCGCACTGGGATTCGCCTACGCGCTCGTCGTGCTGGCGACTGCGCTCGACCGCTCCGGGACCGACGCGATCGTCGCCGTCTGCCTCACGACGTGCGCGGCCGGCGTCGTCGCCATCGCCGTGACGTTCGCACGGCGCGTGCGGCTGCACGAGTGGTACGCCGTGCTGACGGTCACCGCAGTTCCGTTCGCCGTGGGCGTCGCGCAGGTGCTGTTCGAGCGCAGCGGCTGGACCGCACTGTCGACCGCCGTCATCTTCTGCCTCGCGCTCACGCTCGTGACGACCACCCGCCCCGGACTCGGCCTGCCGGTGCGCACGCTCGCCGCCGCCACGCTGGTGCCCGCGCTGGCGGTCGTCGCCGTCTGCCTCGGCGCTCAGCTGCTGCCGATGAGCGGCTCGCCCGTCGTGCTCCCGGTCATCGCCGGACTCGTCGCCGTCACGCTCGCGGCGGGGGACAGCATCGGCACGGCACTCGCCCGCCGCCTCCCCCGGGCATCGGCGCGTGCCGCCGGCCTGGCGATCGAGGCTTCCGCCCTGCTCACCGCGGCCATCGCCGTCGGCCTGGCGCTCGTGCGCACCGCCGCCGGGCTGCCGACGACCCTGCTCGTGCTCCTGATCCTCGGCGCCGGGTTCGCGGTGACCGCCGTGCTCTCACCGCGCCGCTACGCGTGGCCCCTCGCCGGCGCGGCGCTGACCGGCGCCCTCTGGACCGCGTGGGGACTCGCCGGCGTCACGGGCCTGGAGCCCTACGTGCTGCCGCCCGCGCTCGGGGCCGCCGCCGTCGCCGCGGTGCTGACCGCGCGCGGCCGCCGGGCGACCGGCCTGTACACGGCCGGACTCGGGGTCGCCGTGATCGCGGTGCTGCTCGTTGCGGCGGCGGGGCGGGATGCCGGCCTGCCGGCGCTCCCGGGCGCCACCGGATCCGAACCCCGGACGTTCGCGCTCGTGGCTGCCGCGTGGCTGTTGACCGCGGCATCCCTCGCCGTCCGACGGGTGGACGACCCGCGCGTGCGCCGGCTGCGGGGGCTGACGACCCCGACCCTCGCGTTCGCCATCACGGCAGCCGCCGGCGCGGCGGTGCAGGGGGTGCGGTGGGGCACCGGGATGGACGCCGCGCCCACCGATCCCGCGATCGTCGGCGCACTCCTGTTCGGCGTCATCGGCGCCGGTGCCGCGGCGAGCGCGGCACGGCTGCTCCACCGCTCGGCGACACCCGGGGCCCTGCTTGCCCGCACGCGCTGGCTGGGCGCGCCGGCCGTGCTCATCGTGGGCCTCGCGACGTGGCCGGCGATCGAACGCGACTGGGTCTCGATCTGGACGATGTGGGGCCTCGCCGTGGCGTTGCTGACGCTCCTGGTCGTGGTCGCCGCGCGCGGCCTGCGGGGCCCGACCGCGCTGCCGCCGGTGCCGTTCCTGTTCGCTGTCTCGTTCGTCACCGCCGTCGTCGCCTGGAGCCCCCGCGACCTGCGCGTCGAGTGGTTCTCGCTGCCGCTCGGGCTGTTCCTGCTCGCGGCCGGCGCGCTCGCGATGCAGCATCCGGGGTCCCGCGTCGCGTCCCCGTCGCTCAGGGACTGGCCGGCGGGCTGGAGCGGCTCATGGGCCCTCCTCGGCCCGGGGCTGCTCGTGACGCTCAGCGCCTCGGTCGCCGCGACCTACACCGACCCCCGCACGTGGCGGGCGATCCTCGTGATGGCGATCGCGCTCGTCGCGATCCTCGTGGGGGCGACGCTGCGCCTCGCTGCGCCGTTCCTCATCGGCATCGTGGTGCTGCCGGTCGAGAACGTGCTGGCGTTCGTCGTGCAGATCGGCCGCGGCATCGAGGCGATGCCGTGGTGGATCACCCTGTCGGTCGTGGGCGCGGTGCTCCTCATCATCGCCGTGGCATACGAGCGGCGGGCCGGCGAGGGGTCGGGGCTGACGGCGCGGCTGCGCGACCTCGCCTGACCGGGCAGGGGGGCGTGGGGCGGCTCAGGCGCCGAGGGTCACGTCGACCTGGATCTCGGTCGCGAGGCGCTCCAGCTCCGCGGTGAGGGCGTCGAGATCGACGGATGCCGGCACCCGTGCGGCGACCGTCGCCTCGAAGAGGCGGCCGCCGTACATCGCGGCGTCGGTGGTGCGGGTCGCCATGCGGTCGATCGTCACCCCGTGCGCGCTCAGCACCGCGCTGATGTCGCGGACGATGCCGGCGCGGTCGTTGCCCACGACCTCGAGCGTGAGCGCACGGCCGGGTGCGACACCTGCGGCTCCTTCCGCTCCCGCGTGGACCGTGACCTTCAGGAGCCCGTCGAGCGACGACAGTGCGGCGCGCAGGTCGTCGGCCCGCTCGCGGGCCACCGAGACCTCGATGATCCCCGCGAACGCGCCCGCGAGCTCGGCGAGCTGGCTGTTCTCCCAGTTGCCGCCGTGTGCGCCGACGACGTCGGCGACCGCCGCGACGAGTCCGGACCGGTCGTCGCCGACCACGGTGAGCACAAGCGTCGTCATGGGCTCACTGTACCGACGCGGTCATCGCGGAGCGAGGGCGTCGCCGACGGGGAACGGCAGCGGGAAGCGCTCCGGGTTCGCGCCCACGGCGGACGCGGCGCCATACTCGTCGGCGACGACGACGACGCCCCGCGGACTCGCCTCGCCGATCCGCACGGGACGCTCCGAGCCGTCGGCGAACCGCAGCGTCCAGCGGTCGGCGAGGTAGCCGATGCCGAGTTCCTCGAGCAGCTCCTCGGCGTCGAGCCACTCCAGCGGCTCGCCGTCGGCGCCGCCGGGCGTGCGCTCGCGGCCGAGCAGGTCGAACACCCGGAACCCGTCGCCGTCGGCCCGCATCCAGCCGAGCACCTCGCCGTCGGGACGGCGGTGTTCGATCCAGTCCGGGGGCAGCATCCGTCGAGCGTAGCGGGGTCACGAGGGTTCTCCACAGCCGGGCGCGCGGGAGCACGTCCGGGTGCCCCATCCGGGTATCCTCCAAACAGGCGGCCGCGCGGGGAATCGCGGTCCGGATCTGGGGATTCACATGGCCACTGCCGGCTCTCCTGCACCCACGCGCAAGCGGCGAGGCCGCGTGTTCGCCGGCGTCGCGGTCGGCGTCGTCGTGCTCGCCGCGGTGGCGGGCACGATCACGGCGATCACGATGGCGAGGGCGGGAGCGGATGCCGCACCCGTCGCCGTCCCGACGTCGACCGCCACGCCCGCTCCGACACCTTCGCCGACGCCGCTCACCGCCGAGGAGCAGCTGCTCGCGACGGTGACCGACCCGGCCGCCTGCGCGGTCAGCTTCACCGGCGACGGGGTCACCGACGCACCTCAGCTGCAGACGCAGGGCGCGCTGTACGCGGGCCTGCCGATCCCGGCGCGCGACGGCCTCGTGTTCGCAGGCTGGTACGCGACGCCGGCCGATGCCGCGGCCCTCGCGATCCCCGGCCGCGTCAACGGGTCGGAGCCCGTGGTGTGCGCCGATCGGCGCGTGACGCTGTACGGCGCGTGGGTGAGCCCCGAGCAGAACGCGGCCGAGAACGCCCGCATCCCGATCCTCATGTACCACCAGTTCACGGCGAAGCCCGAGGGCGAGTCGGGGTGGCTGCGTGGCAATTACGCCTACATCGGCGACTTCGACGCGCACATGAACCACATCGCCACCGGCGGCTTCTACCTGCCGACGTGGGACGAGCTGTCGGCGTTCATCGACGGACGCCTGTTCCTGCCGAACCACTCGGTGATCGTCACCGACGACGACGCCGACCAGTCGTGGTTCGACCTCGCGGCGCCCGTCGTCGACAAGTACAAGGTGCTCACGACATCGTTCATGATCACGGCGTACCGGCAGGACCCCGCCCCCAACCTGTACGTGCTGCGGCGCTCGCACACGCACGACATGCACCAGGCGGGCGACAACGGCAAGGGACGCATGGTCAACTGGACGGCCGACCAGATCGCCGCAGACATGGAGGCCTCGGCCATCGTGCTCGGCGTCAAGGAGATCATGGCCTACCCGTACGGCCACTACAACGACACGGCCAAGCAGGGGCTGCGGCAGGCGGGCTGGGAGATGGCGCGCACGATCGAACCCGGGTACGTCACGATCGGCACCGACAAGCTCGCACTGCCCGTGGCGCGCATCAACTACGGCATGGGCCTCGACGCGCTGGTCGGCCTGATCGGCTGAACTCTGAGCGCAACCCTAGGACGCACTACCGGTTTCCCTTAAGGCTTGTCAAGCATTCATAGAAAAACCCTTCCGGTCTGTGGACTCCGGGCGTACAGTGACTTCTCGCAGGGGATCTGGGGATCCCTTCGACCCGACACCCGGCCGGGTCTCGCACTGGGGTTGGTCAGCTCGGCACCGGAACCCGACAACGACGTCGCGCCGACCAGTGGGAAGTTGATGTCTGCTAAGGACGCGTCATCGTGCGCGCGGTGGACCGCGGTCTGAACCAGACCGCGTTCGACGCGGCGCCCGCGGGCGCCGGCGGAGTGACCCGAACACTCCGCCGACGCCCGATCCTTCCGCGCCCGCTGTTCGATACGCTTCCCGCTGCCGTTGCCCCACGTGTCCAGCCGTCGTTGGAACGCCGCAGGCTCTGGGAGCGGCGATTCCGGCGGCGGCTGGACGTCACCGACGCGGTCAGCATCACCGTCGCCGTGTCGGCCGCCGTCTTCGTCGAGACCGGGCCCATCGAGACGTGGGCAGACCTTGCAGGGCCGGTGCGCATCGGGGTCTTCGTGGTCGCCGCGTGGCTGATGCTGCTGTGGCTCGCCCGGACGCGCGAGCCGGCCGTCCTCGGCGCCGGCTCGGCCGAGTACAAGCGCATCGGGCACGCGACGGGCCTCGCCTTCGGCATCCTGTCGACCGCCTTCATCCTCGCCCAGCTGCCCGGGCTGCGCGCGCAGCTGCTCGTGGCCATGCCGTTCGGGCTGGTGACCCTCGTCTTCAGCAGGTGGCTGTGGCGCAAGTGGCTGATCCACGAGCGCGAGCGCGGCGAGTGCGTGTCTCGCGTCATCGTCGCCGGATCCCGCGACGACGTCGAGTACGTCATCGAGAAGCTCGTCGACGACCCCCACCACGCGTATCACGTCATCGGGGCGACGACGACGGACGGACTGATCGACCCGATCCGCATCGGCGACCACCTGTACCCGGTCATCGGATCCATCCGCTCCACCGCGACGTACGGCCGCGCCTCGGGCGCCGACGCGATCGTCGTGGCCAGCACGCCCGACGACGACCGCGACTTCGTCCGGCGGCTCGGCTGGGAGCTGGAGGGGACCGCGGCGGAGCTGGTGCTCTGCAACCGCCTCACCGATGTGGCCGGTCCGCGACTGTCACTGCGGCCGCTCGACGGCCTGCCGCTCGTGCAGGTGAAGATCCCCGAGTTCGAGGGCGGCATCCACGCCATCAAGCGCGGGATGGACGTCGTGCTGTCGCTGCTCGCGCTCGTCCCGATCCTCCTCCTGACGCCCGTCATCGCCCTCGCCATCAAGCTCGACACCCCCGGTCCGGTGCTGTTCCACCAACTGCGGGTGGGCCGCGACGGACGGCAGTTCTGGATGATGAAGTTCCGCACGATGGTCGTCGACGCCGAATCCAGCCGCGACAGCCTCCATGCCCGGAACGAAGGCGCCGGTCCGCTGTTCAAGCTCAAGCGGGACCCCCGGGTGACCCGCGTGGGGGCGGTCCTGCGCAAGTTCTCGATCGACGAGCTGCCGCAGTTCGCGAACGTGCTGCGCGGTGACATGAGCATCGTCGGGCCCCGTCCGCCGCTGCCCGCCGAAGTCACCGCGTACGACGGCACCGTCTACCGCCGGCTGTATCTCAAGCCCGGCATCACGGGGCTGTGGCAGATCAGCGGGCGCAGCGACCTGTCGTGGGAGGACAGCGTGCGGCTGGACCTCGGGTACGTCGAGAACTGGTCCATCGCCACCGACCTCATGATCATGTGGCGCACCGCCAAGGTCATGGTCGCGCCGAAGGGGGCGTACTGATGGGCCTTCACCGTCTTCGGCCGGCGACAACGGCGTCGCCGGCCGATGGGAGCCGGATCCGCGGTCGCGAGCCGACACGGACCGCCGGGTGCACAACGGCGATCGCGCGAGCGGCCATCGCCCAGTCCCCCAAGCGGGCGTGGCCGCGGGTCCCTGGGAGCACGCGCCGATCGGCGCGGCCACGGCAGGGGACGAGCCCGGGCCGGGGTTAGGGCGCGAAGACGGTTTGGGGGCCGCGCATGGAAGTCCAGCAGGAATCGAAGACCGCGCATCGGAGCGGGCTGACTCGGCCGATGTGGGGTGCGCTCATCGCGGTGGGAGCCGTCGTGCTCATCACCGCCGGAGCCGCGGTGTGGCTCTTCGTCGCTCCCGTCGGCGGACCGGGCGGGGCAGGGGCGGCACCGCATCCGTCGCCGGCCGCGGTCGCGACCCAGGGCCCCCTTCCGGAGGCCACGCCGACGACCGGCAGCGAGGTGCTCCCGCCGCCGGCCGAAGACACGGAGGGCGGGCTGCCGCTTCCGCCCTCGACCGCAACGCTTTTCACCGGACCGCTGCCGGCATCCGCCTCCGGCGCCGCAGACCTCGTCGACGGCTTCCCGTCGGACGTGATGGGACCGGCCCCCGAGGCGACCGTCGTGCAGAACGAGATCGCGACCGAGGGCGAGATGGTGCAGGTGTCGCTCGTGGCCCGCACGCAGGCGTCGCCCCAGGAGGTCATCGACCACTACGCACAGCTGTGGGCGTCGAAGGGCCTCGTGGCCGCACCGGAGAGTGCGGACGGATCCGTCGCCTACACGAGCGCCCTCGACTCCCTGACTCTGGCGTTCACGCCCGCCACGGGGACGGGCACGGTGTACATGGTGCACGGGGTCTTCCGGACGAACTGACGCGGCATGTACATCTCCCTCTCGAACAAGCCCGGACCCGACGAGCAGGAAGGCACGCCGCCCGCTGCGCCCGCGCACAGGCCCCGAGGCGTGCGCACGGTCTCATCGACGGTCGTCACCCTCGGCATCGTGTCGATGCTGACCGACATCTCCTCCGAGTCGGTTTCCGCGATCCTGCCGCTGTACATCACGGGCGTCCTCGGCCTCTCCACGATCGCCTTCGGATTCCTCGACGGCCTCTACCAAGGGGTGAGCGCCCTCGTCCGCATCGCAGGCGGCTACGTCTCCGACCGCGTCGATCAGCCCAAGTGGGTCGCGTTCGTCGGCTACGCCCTCGCCGCCGTCGCACGGCTCGGGCTGCTCTTCGGGTCGGGCTTCGCCGCGATCACCGCCGTGATCACGGCGGACCGCGTGGGAAAGGGCATCCGCACCGCGCCACGGGACTCTCTCATCACGGCCGCCTCACGGCCCGACAATCTCGGCACCTCGTTCGGGGTGCACCGCACGCTCGATAACATCGGCGCCGCCGTCGGCCCCCTGCTCGCATTCTTCATCCTGCTCGTCGTCCCCGACGGCTACGACACGATCTTCGCGACGTCGTTCGCTTTCGCCGCGATCGGCGTCCTGATCCTCGGCATCGTGGTCCCCAACGTCCGCACCCGCGCGCGGAGGACGGCTCCCGCAGACGCTGAGCGATCGGATGCCGCCCCCCGGCCACGATTCGACTGGAGCGTCGTCACGTCCGGCCCCATGCGCCGGCTGCTGGCGGCGGCCGGCATGCTGGGCCTGCTCACGATCGGCGACGGCTTCGTCTACCTCGTGCTGCAGTCGCGCGGCGGCTTCGCCGCGCAGTGGTTCCCGCTCTTCTACGTCGGCACGAACGTGGCCTTCCTCGCGCTCGCGATCCCCCTCGGCGCGCTCGCCGACCGCATCGGCCGCACGCGCGTGTTCGTCTGGGGGCATGTGGCTCTGCTGGCGACCTACGTCACCGCGGCCCTGCCGATCGCCGACATCGCCGCGACGGTGCTGTGCCTCATGTTCCTCGGCGCGTTCTATGCGGCGACCGACGGCGTGCTCGCCGCGCTCGCCGCCCAGCTGACGACACCGGAGACCCACGGGACGGGGATCGCCGCAGCGCAGACGGTCGTCGCCCTGGCGCGCTTCCTCTCGGCGGTGGGGTTCGGGTTCCTCTGGTACGCGGTCGGCCGCGAGAACTCGATCCTCATCGTCGCGGGCGTCCTGGCGGTCGCCATCCCGGTCGCCGCGGTACTGCTGCGGCCCCTCCTGTCGACTCGAGACCGGTCATGACGGACCGGAGCAAGTGGCTCATCGTCGCCCTGGCGTCGGTGCTCCTGCTGGGCGTCGCAACCGGGGTCGGAGTGATCGGCTGGTACCAGTACCAGGCGAGGGGATCCGCCGCCAGCACGGTCCAGACGGCCTCGCCGGCGGACTGGGCCACCGGCGACCGTGTGGTGTTCCGCAACACCGCGATGGGCGAAGGCTACGGGCAGGTCGCGAGCGTCCGGCTCGACGACCCGGGAGGCCCCCGAGCCGTCATCGCCCAAGCCTGCGATCGCGTGACCGCGACCGACGGCAGGTTCGTCTGCCTGCGCTCCGAGCGGGGGATCGTTCCGCGCTACACCGCGACGCTCTTCGACGACGACGGCCGCGAGGTGGAGTCATGGCCGCTCGCCGGCATCCCGAGCCGCGCCCGGATCTCTCCCGACGGCACGCTCATCGCGACGACGGCCTTCGTGACAGGGCATTCGTACGCGACGGTGGGCTTCTCGACCGCGACCACGGTGCACACGACCGACGGTCGCGACGAGGGCAATCTCGAGGACTACACGCTCGTCGTCGACGGCGAGGTCGTCGCCCCCGTCGATCGCAACTACTGGGGCGTGACCTTCGTAGACGACGTCACCTTCTACGCCACGGCGGGACTCACGACGACGGGCACGACCTATCTGGTGCGCGGCGACCTGGAGACCCGCACGCTCACCTCGATCGCCGAGGACGTGGAATGCCCCTCGCTCTCACCGGACGGCTCGCGCATCGCCTTCAAGCGCGTCACCTCGGGATCCGGCCCCACCGTGCACTGGACTCCCGCGATCATGGACCTGGCCAGCGGATCCGTCCGGGTCCTGGATGCCGAGACCCGCAACGTCGACGACCAGATCGCCTGGCTCGACGACGACACGATCCTCTACGGACTCCCGCGTGAGGGGGTGGCCGGCGACACGGACGTCTGGTCGCTCGCCGCCGACGGCTCGGGCGCGCCCGAGCTGTTCATCGAACACGCATGGTCCCCGTCCGTGGTGCGAGGGTAGCCGCGACCATGCTGTGCCAGAGCGAGCGCGTCGTTCCGCCGGGGGCCCGGCTAGCGCCCACCATCCGGGGGTGTCGCACCGCGGCGTCGGAGCACGACCAGCCACGCGATGGCCGCGCCGACCGCGGCGCCGAGGCCGTTGGCGAGCACGTCGCGCAGACTCGGGCTGCGTTCCGGAATCAGCACCTGCACCAGCTCGACCGTGACCGACAGGGCCAGTGCGAGGGTGGCGCCCCACAGGTGGTGGCGCATCAGCACGGTGAGCAGGAGACCCAGCGGAACGAACATCAGGACGTTCGCGGCGAACTCGACCCATCCGGCGCCGAACGGCACCAGTCCCGTGCCGTCGTGAAGCCACCGCGTGAACGCCGCGATGACGTCACCGTACGAGACGGGCGCGAAGACCACCGCGGCGACGGCGCTCACGTAGACCACGAGACCGACCACCGCCCATCGCGGCCGGCGCGCTTGGCTCCCCATCCCGCCACTCTGGCACGACGGGCGGCCCGGATCCCAGCGCCGTATGCCGTGCGGTGGCGCGGGGGAGCTCCATCACGGGGAGGAGAAGAGGATGCTGACTGTCGTCATCGCCGCGCACAACGAGGAGAGCATCATCGGCGCGTGCCTGGATGCACTGCTGGCGCAGCCCGAGAGCGCGGTCGAGCGCATCATCGTCTGCGCGAACGGCTGCACCGACCGCACGGCAGAGATCGCCGCCACCCGAGGCGTGCGGGTGATCGACCGTCGCCAGGCCGGCAAGCCCGGCGCGCTCAACGCCGGCGACGAGATCGCGACGGGGTTCCCCCGCATCTACCTGGATGCCGACATCATCGTGCCCGTGGGCGCTCTGGGGTCGATCATCTCGCGCTTCGACGCCGCGCCGTCGGCGCTCGCGGTGGTGCCGCGGCGCCGCATCGAGACCACGGGACGCCCCTGGCCGGTGAGAGCCTACTTCTCGATCAACGAGCGCCTGCCGGCGTTCCGCAAGGGCCTGTTCGGGCGGGGCCTCATCGCCCTCTCCGAGACGGGCCGCGCACGCTTCGGCGCCTTCCCGGACGTCATCTCCGACGACCTCTTCGTCGACGCGCAGTACACCGATGAGGAGAAGGCCGAGGCGGAGGACGTCGTGATCGTGGTCGAGGCACCGTGGACGACCAGCAGCCTCGTGAACCGCCTGGTGCGGGTCCGCCGCGGCAACGCACAGATGCGCGCGGCGGCGGCCGATCAGCAGATCGCCGTCGCGGTGCGGCCGTCGGATCGATGGGCATGGCTGCGCGACGTCGTCGCCCGGGAACCGCGCCTGATCCTGGCCGCCGCACCCTACGTCGCGATCACCCTCCTCGCGTCGCTCCGCGCGAGGCGCTCCGACGGCACCGGGACGGCGTGGGGTCAGGACCGCAGCACGCGGGACGCCTCAGCGGTCGCGGCACAGGGTGGCGTCCCTGCTGCCGACCCGGCCGCTCTCGCGGAGGGCTGAAAGCTCAGCTGCTGCTCGCCGCTCGCACGATGAAGGCGACCACGTCTTCATCCGTGCCGGAGTTCGACTGCACGTGGACGGCGATGTCGTCGGGTGGCATCGTCTCGACGAACTCGCGTGCGGTCTCCATCGTGAGGGCAGTCGTCCCCCAATGGCTGTGGCAGAGACTGCGCTCCCCCACGTTCGTGCGGCGGCTCGGCTCGGCGAGCGACATCACGTACGTGCCGTAGGTGAGGTATTCCGAGAAGTCGATGCTGGCTCCGACGGCGGTGCGCCAGTCCCGGCCCGTGCTCGCCTCGACCCGGTGGAGGCACTCGCGCACGAGCGCCGGATCCCAGCTCACGAATGCGGAGATGTAATCCGGCGAGTCCACCTCCGTGGTCTCCAGTCCGAGGAGCGCAAGCGCCCTCCTCCGCTGTGAGAGATGACGGGTCATCTGCTCCGTGATCCCGTGGGGACGTCGGTAGAGACGGACGACGCCGTCCGCCGTCCGGAACGCCCCTTCCCGCAGGGGCCGCACGACGACGACGTCGGAGTCGATCATCACCGCCACGTCGGTCGTGAGCTCGGAGACGACCGCGAGCTTCACGAGCTGCTGCATGATCCAGCCGCGCACGGGCGGCCACGGTCGGGCGGCGTTCACCGCCGCGAGGCGGAACCCCCGAGGCATCCCGGGCAGCGTGGCGATCCACGAGGTCTGCAGGAACTTCCGCGGGAGCACCGCGCTGTAGCGGCGCACCTCCAGCCGTCGCGAACGGATGGTGCCGAAGAGCTCTGCGTGCGCATCCGGCACGACGACGATGTGGCGCACCTCGTCACCGCTGTTGCGGACGAGCGATTCGTGCATCCGCTCGAAGCCCGCGAAGTCGGGGGCGTAGCTGGCGGTGACGAGCGAGAGGCTCATGACGTCGCCGCTCCCCCCGAGCGCGCGACCCCGCGGGGTGCGTCCGCCGCCGGACCGGTGGCATGCGGCAGTGACGACCACGATCGAGGCGACAGGACGGTGCGCAGGATCGCCCGATGCTCGGGGGCCGCCGAGCGCGTGAGCTCGTTGAGCACGGCCGTGGCGTGGAACAGCAGGGTCGCCGCCGGCCCATGGTACTTCGCGTAGTAGCGGATGCGGTTGACGGCCAGCAGAGTGGCGAGGGCGACCGACGCACCCGAGCCGCCCTCCGCGTGACGGACGACGGCCGCGGGCTCGAACCACACCTGGAATCCGGCATCCCGGGCCCGGCGACAGTAGTCGGTCTCCTCCGAATACAGGAAGAATCGCTCGTCCCACTCCCCGATCGCCGCCGATGCCTCCCGCGAGACGAGCAGCGCGGCGCCCGTCGCCCATTCCACCGGGTGGGCCACGGCATACTCGGCCGGCGGGAGCACCATCTCGGTGAGCGCTGCAGGACGCCGGCGCAGCCGTCCGCCGACGAGCGCGTCGCACACGCTCCGGAGCACCGACGGCTCGCGACGCAGCGACGCGGTGCGTCCGTCCGCGCCGTCGAGGATGACCGGGACAGCGAGCCCGACGCCGGGCTGGGCGACGCGCTCACGGAGCGCGGCGATCGCGCCCGGGTGCACGACGAGATCGGGATTGAGGATCAGGATCGCATCAGCGTCGCCGGCCGCCCCCATGGCCGCGTTGATCCCCCCGGCGTAGCCGAGGTTCCCGCCCGTCGGCAGGGCGACGACGTCGGTGTGCGCGCGGGCCACCGCGAGGGTGTCGTCGGGCGAGTCGTTGTCCGCGACGACGACCCGGAGCCGTTGCCCCACCGCCTCGCGGCGCAGCGAGTCGATGAGCCCCCCGATGTCGGCGGCGGAGCGATAGGTGACGACCACGACCGCGACATCAGCGCGGTCGTCCGGTCCGACGAAGCGGCCGTCGCTCCGATCACCGCCGGCGCGCGCGGGGTCGCCCCGCTCGTTGTCAGGCACCATCGCCTCCCCTCGCGTCCCCGCCGGCGGGCCTGCCCCCGTTCCCCTCGGGGTATGTGCAGGACCGTCGGCTCTTGCGCACCGTCGCGAAGCCGATGATGATCACTCCGGTGAGGAACCTTCGCAAGACTCTACGCTTTCTCCTCGTGCTCGTCCGGCGCCGGCTGTTCAACATCTGGCTCAACGGCATCGTGGCGTCGGAGCTCCTGCCCGAGCACGCGCGCTGGCTCTTCCTGCGCGCGTCGGGCATGCGCGTGGAGCGCTCGCTGATCGACTCCGGCGGGTACATCGGCAGCACCCGCATCGTGATCGGCCGCGGATGCTCGATCAACCACGGCGTGTTCCTCGACGGCTCCGCCCCGGTGGTCCTCGGACGGAACGTCTCGCTCGGCATGAACGTCCTCGTGATCACCGGCACGCACGAGCCGGGGAGCACCGTCAACCGCGCGGACGGCGCATTCACGACCGGGCCCGTGAGGATCGAGGACGGTGCGTGGATCGGAGCCGCGGCGGTCATCCTCCCGGGTGTGACGATCGGCCACGGGGCCATCGTGGGCGCGGGATCCGTCGTCATGAAGGACGTCGCCCCCGATACCGTCGTCCTGGGCAACCCCGCGCGATTGGTGCGCCGCCTCGATGCGGACGAGCCTGCCGACCCGGCGCCATCAGTCCGCTGAACTCTGACGAGGGCGCCACGGCGACGCCGCGGCCGGCTCGGCCGCGATCGGCTCGTAGACCGTGAAGTCGTCCCCCACCGACAGCGCGGACGGCCGAGGTCCCCACACCCGCGCCGTCTCGTTCGCGGCGGCCACCGTCCGGATGGCACCGCACAGTCCGACCAGCACGAAGAGCAGGCCGGCGGTGATGGGGAACGCCAGCCCGTCGAAGAAGGCGAACAGCAGGGCGACATTCAGCACCGACGCGGCGAGGGCGTGACCCACGAGCCGCGCATCCGGCCAGATGCTCCGCTGGCGCGCGTCCCAGGCGCTCCACATCGCCGTGACCAGGATCGCGCCGAACGCGACCACCCCGATCACGCCCACCTCTATCGCGGTGATGGCCCACTGGTTGTCGAAGATGTAGTACCGCGGCAGGAAGGTTCCCGATCCGACACCGATCAGCGGAGACGGCGACATGAACTCGGTCAGTCTCGCCAGCGCGTCCGTGCGGGAGAGCGTGCTGCCGTCCTCCGAGGCGCCGGTGAAGAGTCTCGCCGTGGCCCCGGCGAGACCGGGGATCGCCGCGATGAGCACGCCGACCAGGACCACGCCCCCGGCGACGACCTGCACCCGATACCGTGGCGGGATCGCGGGGATCATGGCGACGACCGCGACCGCGAAGCCGATCATCGCCGAACGCGACAGCCCCGTCAGCGCGACGACGGCGATCAGGGCCGTCGCCGCCCACCACCACAGTGACGCAGCGCGCGACGCCCCCGGCCGGAACCCACGCGTCAACGCGGCCGCGATACAGATCGACAGCCCCGCGTTGAGAGTCGTCACGAGTTCGAGCGGATGCGTCGCGGTGGCCGAGGCGCGGATCTGCCCGTTGCGCTCCGCGACCCCGCCGAAGCCGAGGGTGAACCCCGGAACGGAACCCCAGAAGTCGAGGAGGTACTGCTGCGTGACGACCTGGACGAGCGCGAGCGCCGCCAGCAGCGCGACACCGATGCCGATGCGGCGGACGAGACGCGAGACGTCGCGCATCGTCTGGACCCCGTCGAGGATGACCAGCAGCACGCCGGCCGACGAGACGAGACCCACGACCCATGTGATCGCGGGGCTGATCTGGTCGGCGGGCTGGCCGCGGAGCATCGCCGCACCGAAGCTCACCAGCACGATCACGAAGTAGACGACGAAGGCGAACCGCACGGGCTGCGAGACCCGCTCGACGTCGACGGTGCGCCATTGCAGACGTGACACCGCCCAGAACACGAAGAGCGCCAGCCCCCACAGCAGCGCCGGGCGTCCGAGGGATCCGAGGCCCGTGATCGTCACATTGGACGGGATCGCGAGGAGGAGCACGAGATAGACGGTGACGAGCGTGGTCGCGTCCCCCACCCGGTTGGATCTCGCCAGTGCCGTGTGCCCGGTCGCCGGCCGCGGGATCTGACCGCCGAACGTCGTCACCGTCATCCTCCGGAGGCGCCCGGCCGGTGCTCCGAGGCGGCCGGCGAGCCGGACGCCGGCTGCTCCAGCTGGGCGTCCAGCTCGTCGAGTGCGTCGAGGTCGGCATCGTGACCGGCGGCGCCCGGACGACCGGCATCCGGGCCGTCGAGGTCGGGATCATCGCGGTCGGGATCGTCGCCGGCCGCGGCGCCGCGACCTGGATCGTCCGGTGCGCCCCGCTCATCCGCGGTCACCGGCGCACCGGCGCGGCGTCGCCTGCGCTTGGCCAGCCCATCGACCAGCGCCGTCACGAACAGCGCGATCGCGGCGACCAGGAGCGCCGCGCCGCCGGCGATGAGCAGCCGGGTGCGCTCGATCTGCCGGCTCTGCGTGTCGACGGCGAGCGTCGTGATCGACATCCGGGAGTCGCCGGCGATCGACTCCTCCTGCTGCATCGACTCGAGCGTCGACACGGTGCGATCCATCATGATCGCGAGCAGCGCCTCGGCGTCGGCGTCCGAACCCGCCGTGACCTTGATCGTGATGATCGGCGCCGACGTGCCCGAGCGGCTGACCTCGACCTCTGCGCCGGGGAAGTCCGCCAGCACCTCGCTCAGCACGTTCTCGCCCATGACGGCCTGCACCACGATGTCGGCCGGGAGGGCGAGCCCACTCAGATACAGGTAGGGGTTGGTCGCGTCCTCGGGGAGCGAGCCCATGCCCGGGAGCACGATCTGCACCCCTTGGCGCTCGTACTCGGGTTCGACCGCCATCCACGCGGCCACGCCGCAGGCGACGGCGAGCAGCAGCCCCGGCACCACGATGTACCAGCGCCGCAGCATCATCCGCCACGCGTCCGCGAGCTTCATGTCGTCCTCCCCCGTGTCACCGGCACCCCGGCGCCACGCCGGTGCCGTGCCGCCCTGTCCCACACCAGCGCTGCGCCGACGCCGGCGATGAGGCCGGCGATCGTCATGGCGGCGAACGCCGCCAGGGTGCTGGCGCGGGTGGGCGCGATGTACTGGACCGTCGTCGACAGCGGGTCGATGGACGGCACGACGAAGTCGGCCTCGGGTGCTCCCGCCTCCTGCTGCAGCTCGTCCGCCGTGCGCAGCACCTCGTCGATCAGAGCGGACTGTCGCACCTCGACCTCCCGCTGCGAGCGGCCGATCACCTGCACGGTGACCGCGGCGACGGGGTGGTCCGTCACCCATTGGTTGCCTGAGAACGACATGCCGACCACTTCGGCGTCGCGGACACCCACGCCGTACAGCGGAGCCTCGTCCTGCGAGTATCGCTCCGGCGCCCGGCCCTGGTTGACCCGCAGCGCCACCATGTCGGCGAACGAGATGACGCTGTCGTTGGTGAACCCGTTGTCGAGTTCGGTGCGCGCAGCGCCGGGCCAGCGGAACTCGACGACGGCGCGGGTCGAGTACGTGCCGCCGTCGTGCAGGAACATCGCCGTCAGGATCGCGGCGAGCGCCAGCGCGACCACGGTGGTGTACCACCTCCGTGCGACGACTCCCAGGATCTGGCGCACCGTCACGATCCGGCTCCTCTGCCGATGGACGCGGTCCCCCATTGGCCGCGCCGTGCTGAGAGCAGAGTATCCGCGGAATCTCGGTGGCGGCTGAGTACACGCACGCTCCGTCCGAGACCCGCCGAACCCCCGGCGGTCGTCCCCGACGGCGGTGAGGCACGCGGCGCCTCAGAATGAGAAACCTCTCACCGCGACGGCGGGAGTACCATCGGATGCACTGGGGTTCAGCCGCGGCCGAGTACGCCGCCTTCCGTGATTTTCCGCACTGCCCGACGCCGTCGCGACTCACGACACCGCGAGCTCTCCCTCGGAGTGAGAAAGCTCTCACTCCGTCGTTGAGCGCGAACGCCCGTGCGAGGGTGGAACGCGCTGGCGATCGACGCCTGCCGGACCGGTGACATCGCGGTCCACAGATGACGAAGGAACTCCGAGCGTGCATTCTGACCTCTCGATGCAGAGTCGCCGCAGCCGCCGCGACGCCATCACCCGACCACGACCCAGCGTCTGGGCACGGCTGGCCACGGCCTTCGCGATCGCTGTCGCCGCCGCGGTGGCCGTGTCGCTGCTCTCGACGATGGGCGCATCCGCGGCGACACCGACCGGGGTGTTCACGGCCTCCGACGCGCCGCGGACCCTCGCCGACCCGGACACGGCCTCGGTCGAACTCGGGGTGAAGCTCACCGTCGCGACGGCGGGCGTCGTCACGGGCGTCGAGTACTACGCCACGCCGGCCAACGGCGGGACCCACGTGGGTTCGCTGTGGGGACCCGACGGCAAGCGCCTCGCGAGCGCCACGTTCCCCACCGCGACGAAGAGCGGCTGGGTCAAGGTCTCGTTCGCGACCCCGGTGACGGTACAGCCCGGCAAGACGTATGTGGCTTCGTACCTCGCGCCGAAGGGCCGTTATGCGGTGACCGAGAACTTCTTCACCAAGGCCCGCACGGCGGGCGATGTGACGTTCCCGAAGAACGCGGGCGTGTACGCCTACGGCACGGGCGGATTCCCCACCAAGGTCTACAAGGCGTCGAACTACTACGTCGACGTGCTCTTCGTCGCGGGCAAGCCCGGTGCCGGCACCACGCCCGGCGTCACGCCCACCTCCACCGCGCAGCCGAGCCCGAGCGTCACGCCCACCACGACCCCGACGCCGACGACCTCCCCGACGAGCTCCCCCACTCCGACGGCCGCCCCGACGCCGACGGCCACCCCGACGCCCACGACCAGCCCGTCGCCGGGTACCGGCGGTCAGAAGAACTGCATCACGAACCCCAGCGCGTGCGGCTACCCCGATGCGACGAACACCGGAGTCAAGGCCGGCGTCACGCTCACCCGCGTCCCGGAGGACGCCACCAGCGGCCCCGGCTGGACGTGGCGCTCCGACATCCGTGCGGTGGAGACGACCGGCAACGGTGTGACCATCCAGGGCCTCAAGATCGCCAACGGCTCGATCATCGTCAAGCACAGCGGCGTGACCCTGCGCAACGTCTCGGTCGCGTCGACCGACTACTACCCGATCAACTGCGTGTACTCCGGGGCGACCCGCGACGCCGACAGCTGCCTCGGGCTGACGGCGGAGGACGTCGAGATCAAGGGAACGGCGAACTGCCAGGCCGCGATGGCGTTCAACGGCTACACCGCCCGGCGCGTCTACGCACACGGCTGCATGGACGGGTTCAAGGCCGACTCGAACGTCCTCATCGAGGACAGCTACGTCACGGCACTGACCTATGTGCCGGAGTCCTCGCCGGGGGCCGGTGACGCCTCGCACAACGACGGTGTCCAGTCGACGGCGAGCGGCAACATCGTGGTGCGTCACACCACCTTCAAGCTGGGCAACCAGTCCGGTGTGAACGCCGTGTTCCAGATGGGCGTGAAGGGCCGCGACAACCACGGCGTGACCATCCAGAACAACCTCATCGACGGCGGCGGCTGGATGCTCAACGCCACTCCGATCGACGGCATCCTGGTCAAGGACAACCGGTTCACGCACCGGTCGACCTGGGGCATCGGCTACGTCAGCGGCGGCTCGTGGACGGGCAACTACTGGGACGACACGCTCGCCCTCGTCGCCGAGAACGACTGACGCAGAAGACCCGGCGCGCTCCGCAGAGCCCGACGGCCACGACAGTGGCGTCGGGCTCTGCGGCCGTCCGGACGATCAGGCCGCCGCTGCAGCGACCTTCGCGTCGACGAAGGCCGTGAGCGCGCCGACGGTCTCGAAGATGTCGGCGCCGAACTCGTCGTCGTCGATCGTGATGTCGAACCGTTCCTCGATCGTCGCCACGAGCTGCACCACGCCGAAGGAGTCGAGCTCGGGAAGCTCGCCCAGCAGCGCCGTCTCCTCCGTCAGGTCGTCGGGGGTCTGCGGCAGCTCGAGCGCGTAGATCAGCGCCTCGCGCACGGCGTCCAGGGATGTGGTCATCGGTCGTCCTTCCTCGTGTTCGTCAGATCCTGCTCAAAGCGAGCTGCGGCCAGTGCCGCGCCGGGGTGTTCGCGTCGAGCACGGGCACGCCCGCGTCGAGGAGGACGCCCTCCGGGGCACGGTCGGACCCCAGGATGATGCCGTCGGCACCCGTGATCGCCGCGGCCCGGGAGCCGACGAGGAGCCGCTCGAGGTGCGGCAGGCGAAGCCGGATGTACGACTCGTTGCTGCCGACGAGCTCGGCCGGGTTCACGACCTCGTCGAAGATGCGCACCTCCACGCCTTTGCCGGTGAGCGTCTCGGCGATGTCGACGTAGGGACTCTCACGCAGGTCGTCCGTGCCGCTCTTGAAGGCGAGTCCGAGCAGGGCGACGCGCCGCCACCCCAACGACAGCACGTGGTCGACCAGACGCCGCGTATGCGAGGCGTTGCTCGGCAGAAGGCTCTCCAGCAGCGGCGCCGCCACATCGGCGTGACGGACCGCATGGATCAGGGCGCGGACGTCCTTGGGCAGGCAGGAGCCCCCGAAGGAGGCGCCCGGACGGAGATAGCGCGCCGAGACGTTCAGCATCTTGTCCTCGACGAAGACGGCCATGAGCGCATCGGCGTCGACGTCGTACGCGTCCGCGAATCGTGCCATCTCGTTCGCGAACGCGATCTTCACCGCGTGGAAGGCGTTGCTGGCGTACTTGACGGACTCCGCCGTCGCGATCGACACCTGACGGACCGGCGCGGCCACGCTGTCGAAGAGATCGGTCACCGCGGCGAGCGCGACGTCGTCGTCCGTGCCGATGATCGTGAAGGGCGGATGCCCGAAGTCGACGATGGCGGACGACTCCCGGAGGAACTCGGGGCAGTAGGCGACGCTGTACCGCCCGCCGGCGGGATCGGGCATGCGCTCCGCGACGATCCGCTCGGTCGTGCCCGGCAGCAGCGTGCTGCGGACGACGACGGTCAGGTGCCGTCCCTCGGGATGCTGCTCGAGGAAGGCGCCGATCTGTCCGAGCACCTCCTCGACGAAGCCGGTGAACAGCGCGCCGTTGGGTGCCGACGGCGTCCCCACGCACACGACGGCGACGTCGGCGTCGTTCAACGCGCGGACGGCGTCGGTGGTCGCGGTGAGACGCCCGGCATCCACCACCTCCGAGATGAGCGACGCCAACCCCGGCTCGGCGAGGGGCGCCAGGCCCCGCCGGACCGCCAGCACCTTCGGCCGCGCGAGGTCCACCCCCACCACGTGATGCCCCGCCTCGGCGAGGCAGGCGGCCGTGACACTGCCCACGTACCCCAGCCCGAACACGACGACTCTCATGCTTCTGCCCTCCTCTTCATGTCGGATGCCTCCAGATCGATCCAGTGCTGCGGCACCGCTTCGCCGACAGCCGTGGCCGCTGTGGCGGCCGCCCTCTCGGCGGCGAGCCGCCCGTAGGTCGTTGTGAGCCTCTCCGCCTGGATCTCCCAGCACAGCTGCTCCTCGAAGCGCGCCCGCCCGGCCTCTCCCATCCGCCGCGCGAGGGCCGGATCGCCCAGCACCTGCTCCACGGCGTGGGCGAAGCTCCGGGCGTCGTTGTCGCGGGTCGCGTAGAGCGAGGCATCCCTGGCCGAATAGCGCCCTTCGCGCACGTCGAACTGCACGATGGGCCTGCCCAGCGCCATGTACTCGATGATCTTGTTCATCGTCGACAGGTCGTTCATGGTGTTGACCTCATCGGGGTTCACGCACACGTCGGCATCGGCGAGGATGCTCTTCATCACGTCGTCGGGCACGCGGCCATGGAATTCGACCCGGTCGGCGATCCCGCGGGTCCGCGCCAGGGACTCCAGGCGCCCCCGGTCGGGCCCCGATCCGATCAGCGCGAGATGCACGTCGAGGTGCCGCTCCGCGACGAGCACCTTCACGGCGTCGATCAGATACTCGATGCCCTCCTGGCGCCCCATCACTCCGACGTAGCCCAGCAGGTACCGCCGCCCCCGGTGCCAGTCCTCGCCGGTCGAACGATACGACGCCCACGAACGGGAGGGCCCCGACCGCACCACCGTCACGTCCGAACCGATGAAGCGGCCCCGCCTCATCGCGATGTCGCGGTAGCTCTCGTTGGTGGAGATGACGTGGTCGGCCCACGCGTAGGTGCGCTGCTCGCACAGACGTGCGACCCCCACGAAGAGCCAGGGCAGCGGCATCCGCTTCGCCTGCACCAGCTCGGGCCCGATGTCGTGCTGGTCGAACACGAGCACGCTCCCGTCCTCCCGCTTCGCGCGTTTGGCGACGAGGTACAGCAGATCGGGCGGATTGCAGAAGTGGACGATGTCGAAGGGTGCGACGCTGCGGGCCACCTCGAACGTCCGCGTCATCCGGCTGAGTGACACGACGTACTCGTTGACGTACCCGAAGATGCCCTTGGCCTCGCGCGGGGCCTCGTAGCGGTTCACGCCGACGCCGTCGATCACGAAGTCGCCCACGGGATGGTGCTCATCGCTCGGGCAGATGACCGTCACGTCCGCTCCGGCGGCGGCGAGCGACGTCGCCTCCTGCCAGACGCGACGGTCGAACGGGACGGGGAGGTTCTGGACCAGGATGGCGATGCGCCGTCCCCTCAGGGTCCCGACTGCTGCCTCGTGTTCGGATTCCATTTCTTCTCTTCCCCTCAGACGAGGACTTCCGCCGGGGCCGGGTGGCCGAGGAACGCCGTCGGGCTGGCCGTCAGGCCGTACGCGCCCTGCTGGAAGACCACGATCAGATCGTCGAGCTGCGCCGCCGGCACGTCGACATCGTCGCCGAGCAGGTCCAGCGGGGTGCACAGGCATCCCACGACGTCGACCTTCTCGGCGGGCTCCGCGTCGGCGCGGTTGCCGACGATGAGCGGGTAGTTGCGCCGGATCGCCTGCCCGAAGTTGCCGGAGGCCGCGAGCTGGTGGTGCATGCCGCCGTCGACGACGAGGTAGGTCCTGCCCCGCGACACCTTGCGGTCGAGCACCCGCGTGACGTAGACCCCGCACTCGCCGACGAGGTAGCGGCCCAGCTCGATGACCGGCACGGCATCGGGCATCCGCTCGGAGATCGGCCCGTCCACGAGATCCTGCAGCGAACTCGCCACGACGTCCAGATCGAGCGGGCGGTCCTTCGCGGTGTAGGGGATGCCGAACCCTCCGCCCAGGTTGAGATAGCGCACCGGCGAGCCGACGTGCTCCGCGAGGCGGCTCACCAGGTCGACGGTCCGCCGCTGCGCCTCGGCGATCGTCTCGGCGTTGAGGTTCTGGGATCCGGCGAACACGTGGAACCCGATCAGGTCTATGCCGGATCCGGCATATTCCCGCAGCACATTCGGGACGATCTCGGCATCCATCCCGAACTGCTGGGATCCGCCTCCCATGCGCATGCCCGAGCCCTTCACGGCGAAGTCGGGGTTCACCCGCACGGCGACGTGCGGCACCACGCCCAGTTCGTCGCCGGCATCGATCACGCGGACGAGCTCGGTCGTGGACTCCACCTCGACGACGACCTCGGCGGCGACCGCCTGGCGGATCTCGGCCGGCGTCTTGCCCGGCCCCGCGAAGCTCACCCCGCCGGGCCGGATCGGCGCGTCGAGTGCCGTCCGCAGCTCCAGCCCCGAGGCGACGTCGATGCGGTCGACGCGCTGGGCGAGGTGCTGCACGACCGCCGGCATCGGGTTGGCCTTCATCGCGTAGCTCAGCTCCACCCGCGTCGGCAGCGCGCCGCGCAGTCGGTCGATCCGAGCATCGAGCAGTCCGCGGTCGTAGGCGAAGAAGGGCGTCGAGCCGACTCTGGCCGCGAGCCGGCCGAGGCCCATGCCGCCGATCCTCAGCTCGCCGTCGACGGTGCCGAACGCCTCGAGATGCTCCTGCGGTGTCATGCCGTCACCTCCCTGACGATCGCGCGGCGATCGAACTTGCCGTTGGGCGAGCGCGGCAGGTCTGCACGCGTCTCGATCGTGGACGGAAGCATGAACAGCGGCAGCAGGCGTCGCAGCCGGGCGTGCAGCCCCGCCGGGTCGAGGTGGGGTGCTGCCGGAGTGACGACGAGGACGATGCGCTGTCCGAGCTCCGGATCGTCTACGCCGAAGGCGACGGCATCGCGCACCAGTCCGGTGCTGTACGCGGCCTCTTCGATCTCGGTCGGGCTCACGCGATAGCCGGAGGTCTTGATCATCTCGTCCCGGCGTCCGACGAAGTAGAGGAACCCCTCCTCGTCGGCGACGACGGTGTCGCCCGACCAGACGGCCGGCTCGGGCGCCCGCCACGGCTGCCCGGGATGCGGCATGAGTCGGTAGCGCTCGGCGGTGCGCTCCGGATCGTTCCAGTACCCGAGGGCGACGAAGGCTCCCCGGTGGACGAGCTCGCCCTCCTCCCCCGGCGCACACCGCGTGCCGTCGGGACGGAGCACGAGGATCTCGGCATTGGGGACCGCCTTGCCGATCGATCCGGGGCGGCGGTCTACCTCGGCAGGGTCGAGGTAGGTCGAGCGGAACGCCTCGGTGAGCCCGTACATGAGGTACGGCTTCGCGGCGGGGAAGAGGCTGCGCAGCCTGTCGAGCGCGGTGCGCGGCAGCCGCCCCCCGGTGTTCGCGAAGTAGCGCAGCCGCGATGCCGCCGCCTGCGGCCACGGCACGTCGGCGATCTGCAGCCACAGCGGCGGCACGCCTGTGAGTCCCGTCACGCCATGGCGCTCGCAGAGCCTCGGCACGTCGTGAGGGAGGAGATAGTTCATGAGGATCACCGAGGCGCCCACCGAGAAGGCGGTCGTGATCTGGCTCAGGCCCGCGTCGAAGCTGAGCGGCAGAGCGCTCAGGATGACGTCGTCCGCGGTGTTCTGCAGGTAGGTGCTGACGCTCTCCGCGCCGGCGATGAGGTTGCGGTGGCTGAGGACGACGCCCTTCGGGCGCCCCGTGCTGCCCGACGTGTAGAGGATGGCCGCCGGGTCGACGTCGATCGTGTCGCAGGCGCGAGGCTCGGCGTCGGCATCCTGTCCGTCGTCCCACAGATGGATCTGCGGCGCGGCCGGCGGATGCTCGGGGGGCTTGCCCACCACGACGACGTCGGCCACGAGCGTGGCGTCCGCCAGCTCCTGCGCCAGCTGTCCGAGGCGATCAGCGGACGTGATGAGGATGCGCGCCCCGCTGTCGCCGAGGATGTGCGCCACCTGTGCCGGCTTGAGCACATGGTTGATCGGCACGAAGATGCCGCCGGCGACCGACGTCGCGAACATCGCCGCGACGGTCTCGATCCGCTTGTCGAGGTAGATCGCCACTCGGTCGCCCCGCTCGAGTCCGAGCTCCTGCAGCTGCGCTGCGGCGGCACGGACGATCGCCCAGGCCTGGGCGTAGGTGACGGAGTCGTCGCGGTATACGAGCGCGTCGGCTTCCGGGGTCGCCGCCGCCGCCTGAGCGAGCAGGTCGTGCACGTGGGATCGCGTCGGAGTCATGGCGCCGTCCCCTCCTCGTCGAGCCACGCCAGCAGCTGGCGCGCGCGGGACGGCCAGCCGGCATCGGCCACGGACCGGCGGATCTCGCGGTCGTCCGACCGCGCGCGGACACGCTCGTGCACGAGCGATGCGAACGCCTCCGCCGACCCCGCTGTGCTGACGAACCGGGCGTCGAGGCCCTCCGTCGTGGCCACGTCCGTCGCCACGACGGGGCGCCCCGCGGCCAGATACTCGATCGTCTTCAGCGGGTAGCTGCGCCGGTTGAACATGGTGTCGGCATAGGGCGTGAGGCCGACGTCCATGCACGCGAGATACGCAGGCAGGTCGTCGCGCGGCACGGCGGTCACCCACTGGACGCCGGGGAGGCGCGTCAGCGCCGCGAACCTCTCGGCGGTGTCCGACGAGTGGAAGCGCTGCGGCCCCACCAGCAGCAGGCCGATCCCGGTCCCCTGCACCGCCTGCAGGACCGACAGGTCGACGCGGGAGTTGAACTGCCCCACGACACCGGCGATCGGCGACGGGAGCCGCACGTCCTGCGCGCGTTCGACATCCGGGCGCGCGAGCACGTCGAGATCCGCACCGTTGGGCAGCCAGCGCGATGCACGGCTCGTGCGCTGCAGGTGGCGGGCGAGTTCCGGGGTGACGGCGAGCACCAGGTCCGCCTCGCGGAGGTTCGCCTCGCGCGCGGTCCCGAGGTAGCGCCGGTCCACGCCCCACAGTGCGCCGGCCTCGACGAAGTCGTCGGTGGCGTAGTAGACCTTCCGGCCGGGGAGCCGCCGGGTGTGGGCGAGCATCGGCGACGACGACGCGCAGACCACGGCGGAAGGAGTCAGGCCGTTCCTCCGGAGGTACGCCTGGGCGATGACCCCGCACCACACGTCGGCGATCCATCGGAGGACGGGGCGCTGGTTCGCCGGCACGATCGCGCCACGGAGGCGGACGATGTTCGGGCGGGGGCTGGTGACCGCCGGCACCGACGGCACGCGGCGACGCAGCGGGCTCTGCGTCGGGTCCACCCAGATGACCGGGCGCTGCCGCGAGATCTCGGTCACCAGCTGCCGGTCCGTCCCCGCGACGTCGTCCCAGGCGACGCCCGGGAAGTAGAGGATCGGATCGTGCGCGGCGCCTGCGGCGCGGGGAGCGCCTGCCGTCACGTGGCGCTCGCCGGCGACCGGAACCGCGTTGAAGTCGTCCGTCGGCGCACGGCCCAGCCTGCGGGCCACGCCGCGACGGAGGTAGTAGCCGCCCAGTGCGCCGGCCGACGCCGCGGCCGAGAGGAACCGGCGCTTCTGATCCGCGCGCGCGGCCCACGCATCCCGGTACACGGCCACCTGGCGGTGGGCGGCCTTCGTGATCGAGAAGTCCTCGACGAGCTCGCGGCTGAAGGCGCCGAGCTCCCGCCGGAGATCCTCGTCCGCGAGCAGAGGCTCCAGCTCCGCACGCAGCCGGCCGGCGCCGTCGGCGCGACCCTCCCCGACGCCGTACCAGCCCTGCCAGCGGAAGACCTCCGCGGTCTGCCGCGACAGGGTCCGGAAGAACCCGTGCTCCCCCTGAACGATCAGCGGCTTGCCGAACGCGAGCGATCGGAGTGCCGATCCGCCCATGCCGAGCATGATGTCCGCGGTCGCGTACGCGACCCTCGGGTCGGCGAGCTCGCCGGTGAAAACGACGCTCCGGCGCCCCCGCCCTGCGTCGGCGCGTGCGGCGGCCTTCACCATGTCCGGTCGTGAGCTGCCGTCGCCCACGATCAGCAGCTGGAACGGCAGCGCATCGGCGAGCTCGCCCGCGACCTCGATCGCGGCGAGGATGCCCTCCGCCTTCAGGTCGGGCACCAGGCGACTGACGCACGCGACGACCGGTCGCTCGTCGAGCCCCCACCTGGCGCGGAACGCCGCGATCTCGGCATCCCCCGGCGCAGTGTTGTGGGCGAGGTCGACCGGCGGCTCGATCAGCGTCACCGCCAGGCGTCCGCGTGCCTGCTCGACCGCCGAGATCTGCTGCGTGCCGACGACGAGCGGCATCCACTTCGGGAGGAAGGGCGCCACGGCCATGGACATGACCGTGCAGACCGCGGCGGCGTCCGGCAGAGGCTCCGTCGCCAGCGCGGCCTCCAGCGCGGGCGGCCACTCGTAGCCGTGCACGACGTCGATGCCGCGTTCGACGACGAGCTCGCGGATCGCTCTGGCCACGTTCTGCGACGGGCGGCGCCCGGGCTCGGGCGATTCGACGAACTCCAGGCCCAGCTCGTCGATGCGCGCGCACAGCGTGCCGCGGCGTCCGAAGACGATGCATTCGTGGCCGATCGCGGTCACCGCGGCGGCCAGCTCGATCGCGTTGAGCTGGCTGCCTCCGAGGTCGAGGTCGTGCGGGCAGACGAGGATCTTCACGGCCTCGCCCCTTCCGCCGTGGCCGCGCGGGCCGTCTGCAGGATCCCCAGGCTCCGCCGTGACAACAGGAGCAGTCCCGCGCTCGCCGCGACCGACAGGGCTCCCGCGACTGCTGCTGCGAGCAGAGGGGACGCGATCAGCTGAGCGCACAGGATGCTCGCCGCCAGCACGACGCCGCCGCCGAGCAGGGGGACGAGGGTCGCGCGGGCCAGCGCGAGCAGGTGCACGCCGGCACGCCCGAGGGCCCAGCCGTAGCCGCCGATCATGACTGCGGCGGCGACGACGAACTGCGCAGCTGCGACGCCCGCGATGCCTCCCCGGTCGGCGCCGAGGAGCAGCGCGGGCACGAGCACCGCGAGCCACGCGAGCTGGATGATCAGCAGCGCCGTGGACCGGCGCTTGACGGCGAGGAAGTCGTACGACAGCTCGAACACGATGCGGATCGCCGCCTGGAGCGCGAGCCACTGCAGTGCCAGCGCGGCCGGAGCCCACACCTCTCCGTAGACGAAGATGACGACCGGCAGCGCAGCGCCGGAGAGGAACGCGCACGCGGGGAGCGCCACCGCCAGCACGACACGGAACGCCGCCCGGAAGCCGGCATCCATTCGGCTCGCATCGCCCTGGATCCGCGCGAACGCCGCCGGCGCGACAGCCCTGATGGGCTGGGACAGCATGTTCACGGGCCAGCTGGCGAGGTTGAAGGCCAGCACGTAGAAGCCGAGCGCCTGCGAGCCGAGGAGCGCGCCGACGATCAGCTGATCGGCGTACGCGACGGCGAAGACGACGATGCTCGCCCCCGCGAGCGGCAGGCCGAACCCGAGCAGCGGCCGCACGAGCGTCCGGTCCCAGCCGAAGCGCAGCCGCTCGGGCGAGAACGCGATGATCATCGCGGAGAAGACGACGGTGGCGACCACGCGTCCGATCGCGAGGCTCATCGCCCCCACGCCGAGGACGGCCAGCACGATCGAGATGCCCGCGCCCAGCCAGACGTTCACCTGGTCCGCGATGGTGCGCCTGCCCTGCTGGAACCCGCGCTGCAGGAGGGCGGCCGGGGTGGCGACGAGCCCGTTCAGCGGGACGCACACGAGCATGAGCTGGACGACGGGGGTGGCGTCGGGATCGCCCATCGCGGTGGCGAACGCCGGCGCGACGGCGAGCCCCGCGGCGAAGATCAGCGTGCTCGCCACGACCGAGATCGTCGTCACCGTGGGCGCGATGCGGCGAGGGTCGCCGTCCCACCTCACGATCGCGAGGCTGACGCCGAGCTCGTTGAAGCTGAGCACCGCCATCAGGGCGACCATCGCGACGGCGAAGGTGCCGAACTCCTCGGGTCCCAGCAGCCGCGCGATGACGATGCCGATCGCGAGGCCGCTGAGCTTGCCGATCACCGTGTTGGCGAAGCTCCACCCGAGCGCGCGCCGCGCGGTGGGCGCGCGGGACCCGCGTTCGGTGTCCGTCGTCGAGCCGCGCACCCGCATGTCATGCCCCTACCGCGGAGTGGAGCGCACCGACCACGGCGTCCTGCTGCGGGCGGGTGAGGTGCGGGAACATCGGCAGCGACAGGATCCGGTCTGCGGCGGCCTCCGCCGTGGGGCACTGACCGCGCCGCCCGCCGAGGGCGGCGTACGCCTCGGTGAGGTGCACCGGCGTCGGATAGTGGATGCCGCAGCCGACGCCCGCGTCGCGCAGCGCGTCTGCCACGTCGTCGCGGTCGGCGACCCGGATCACGTAGAGGTGCCAGACGTCGACGTTTCCGTGGCGGACGACGGGCGTGCGCACCGCGCCGAGGCCGTCGAGCAGCTCGCCGTAGCGGGCAGCTGCTGCCGCCCGGGCGCCGTTCCAGCCGGTGAGGCGGCGCAGCTTCGCGCGCAGGACGGTCGCCTGCACGGCGTCCAGCCGGGCGTTGATGCCGATGCGGTCGTGCACGTACTTGTCGGAGCTGCCGTGCGCCGCGAGATTCCGCACACGAGCGGCCAGCTCGGCGTCGTTCGTCATCACGGCTCCGGCGTCGCCCGCCGCGCCCAGGTTCTTCCCCGGGTAGAAGCTGGTCGCCGCGATCCTGCCGAGGGCCCCGGCGCGCCCGGCAGGGCCGGACGCGCCCTGCGACTGTGCGGCATCCTCCACGATCTCCAGTCCGTGCCTCGCGGCGATCGGAGCGAGGAGCTCCATCGGGGCGGTCTGCCCGAACAGGTGGACGGGCACGATCACCCGGGTGCGAGGGGTGATGGCGGCTTCGGCGGCGGCGGGATCGATGAGCAGATGCCGGTCGTCGACGTCGACGAAGACGGGCACCGCCCCGACGCGGGAGGCCGCCTCCGCGGTCGCGATGAAGGTGTTGGCGGGCATGATGATCTCGTCGCCCGGCTGCACGCCGACCGCCCGGTAGGCGAGCTCGAGGGCGTCGGTGCCGTTGGAGACGCCGACGACGTGCTCGACGCCGATGTACTCGGCGTACTCGCGCTCGAACGCCTCGACCGCGGCGCCGCCGATGAAGGCGGCGGTCGCGAGCTGGTCGCGCCAGATCGGGATCACCTCGTCGGCGATCTCCGCCTGCTGCGCGGCCAGGTCGAGGAAGGGGACCCGCACGTTCATGCCGGTCTCCTGATCTCCCGCGCCGGCACGCCCGCCCACGTCGCAGCGGCGGGCACGTGGTCCAGGACGACGGCCCCCATCCCCACCGTGGCCGCCTCGCCGACGGTGAGCCCCTGCCGCACCGACGCGTTCATGCCGAGGTAGGCGGCAGGACCGATGCGCACCGTGCCGCCCAGTGACACTCCCGCGGCGAGCGTCGCGAAGTCCTCCAGGACGTCGTCGTGCGTGATCGTGCAGTTCGGCATGACGACGACGTGGTGCCCCAGCACGGCATCCGCGGTCACGACCACGTTGTCCAGGACGACGCTGCCCGGGCCGATGCGGCTCGACTTTCCGATGCGGGCCGATCGCGCGACGTACGTGGCGTACCGGTCCGCGCCGACGCCGGACTCGCGGAGCCGGCGCACCACGGCGCGGCGACCCTGACTGCGTCCGACGCAGACCAGCAGCGCCTCGGGACGCGCAGCGACGTCGCCGACGGTCCCGACGACCGGGATGCCGCCGACCATGGTGCCCTGCAGGTCGGCGTCGTCGTCCACCACTCCGACGACGCCCGTGATGCCGGCGGCGAGCACCTCGCGGGCGAGTCCGCTCGCTCCGACCAGCAGGATCCCCTCGTTCACGATGCCGCTCCGCCCGGTGCGCGCAGGACGGCGATCACGCGGTCCTGGTCCTCCTCGGTCAGCTGGTGGAAGACGGGGAGGATCAGCGTGGCGTCGGTCAGGTGCTCGGTGACGGGCAGGCCCGCCTCCGGGGTGAGGTCGCGATAGGGCGGCTGACGGTGCGCCGCCATGATGCCCCGGCGCGCCGAGATGTCGGCAAGCGCGAGCGCCTCCAGCAGCCCGTCGCGGTCCGTCGGGTACTCCGCGCCGACCTCGACCCAGAACGACTGGTAGTTGCCCGCGCCGTACTCGGGATCGGCGACGGCGCGGAGCCCGCCGATCTCGCGGATGGCCTCCTGGTACCGGGCGGCGATCTCGCGCCGGCGTGCGACGATCCGGTGCAGCCGTCCGAGCTGGACGAGTCCGACGGCGGCCTGCAGGTCCGTCATCCGGAAGTTGAAGCCGACCTCGGTGTACTCCTCGGGCGGCGGCAGCACGGACGCGTGCCGGTCGGCCGCCGAGACGCTCATCGCGTGCTCGCGCAGGTGCCGGGCACGCTCCGCCCAGTCCGGGTTGGCGGTCGTGAGCATGCCGCCCTCACCGGTCGTGAGGAGCTTGCGCGGGTGGAACGACCACGTCGCGATCTCGGCCCCGGCGCCCACGGGACGCCCCTTGTAGACCGAACCGGCGCCGCACGCGGCATCCTCCACGACGACGATGTTGAGCTGATCGGTGAACGAGCGGATGTCGTCGATGTCGACGGGCACACCGCCCTGGTCCACCGCGATGACCGCCCGCGTCTGCGGCGTCAGCGCGTCGGCCACCGTATGGCCGGTGACGTTGCCCGTGACCGGATCGACGTCGGCGAACACGGGGGTCGCGCCGACGTAGCGGACGGCGTTGGTCGTCGCGATGAACGAGAACGACGGCACGACGACGTCGTCGCCAGGGCCGATGCCCGCCACGATCAGCGACAGGTGCAGAGCTGTGGTGCAGCTGCTGGTCGCGACCGCCTGGCGCGCCAGCATGGCCTCGGCGAACGCCTGCTCGAAGCGCGCCACGCGCGGTCCCTGCGCAACCCAGCCGCTCGCGATCGCTTCGGCGACGGCATCCGCCTCCTCCTGCCCCATCCACGGGACCATCACGTTGATGCGGCCGCTCACGGGACGCCCACCGTCCGGCCCGCCGCGATCTCCTCGCGCAGCGGCCGCCACCAGTCGACGAGCAGCCGCAGACCCTCCTCGAGCCCGATCGTCGCTTCGAACCCGAGGTCGCGCCGCGCCGCGGAGGTGTCGGCCAGGCGGCGCGCGACGCCGTTGACCGCCCGCTCCGGTCCGTGCTCGACACCGAGGTCGGAGCCCATCACGCGCAGCAGCTCCTCGGCGAGACCGAGCAGGCTGGTCTCGGTTCCGCTGGCGATGTTGTACGTCCCCGCGACGATGTCGCTCCGCGCCGCGAGCACGTTGGCGCGGGCGATGTCGGGGACGCAGACGAAGTCCATCGTCTGGCGCCCGTCGCCGAAGACGAGCGGCGGACGGCCGTCGGCGATGCGCTCCATCCATCGCACGAGCACTTCGGTGTAGAGGCCGTGCACGTCCATGCGCGGGCCGTACACGTTGAAGTAGCGCAGCAGCACGTAGTCGAGGCCCTCCATGGCGTGGAAGCTGCGGATCAGCCCCTCGTCGAACGTCTTCGCCGCGCCGTACAGCGTGTCGTTGTTCTCGTGGTGGTGCCGTTCGGTCGTCGGGAACTCCTCTGCCATGCCGTAGACCGACGCGCTCGACGCGGCGATGAGCTTCTTCACGCGGTGCCGCGCGGCGGACTCGACGACGTTGAAGGTGCCGTCGACGAGCACCTCCAGGGCGAGGCGCGGCTCCTCGGCGCACTGCGTGATGCGGATGGCCGCCTGATGGAACACCACGTCCGCGCCGGCGGTGAGGTCGTCCACGAGGACGGCGTCGCGGATGTCGCCCTCGATCAGGTCGACCCGCCCGTCCGCGAGGGCGTCGTCGAGGTTGGCGCGCCGGCCGCGCACGAGATTGTCGAGCACGTCGACGTGGGCGACGTCGGCCGCCAGCAGCTCGTCGACGAGCGTGGAGCCGATCGTCCCCGCCCCGCCGGTGACCAGCACCCGGGACCCCTGCAGCTCGGTCATGCGCGCTGCGCCTCTCGCTCGACGGACTCCAGGGGCTCGGGGGCACCGTGGGCATGGAGACTGCGGGATGCCGCTTCCAGGACCGACAGCACGCGCAGGCCGGATTCGCCGCTGGTGCGCGGGGCCCGGCGTTCGCGGATCGCGCTCGCGAACTCGCTCGCCACGCTCGCCAGCGCCTCGCGCTCGGGCAGCGCCGGCGCCCACGTGTCGCCCAGCCGGTACGAGATCTGGGCTGCGCGCTCGTCGGCGGTCTCCTTGGAATGCAGCGCCAGGTCGACGCCGCGGTCGTAGACGCTCACCCGCTGCTGCGGGTTGAGGTCGTCCCACACGAGCGTGCGGCGGGTCCCCCCGATCACCATCTGCCGGATCTTGGTCGGGCTCAGCCAGTTGACGTGGACGTGGGCGATGCCGCCGATGGCGAGGGGCATCGCCAGGTAGCCGATGCACGACTTGCCCGTGTGCAGCGGGTCCGCGCCGTGCGCCGACACCGAGGTGACGTCGAGGCCGCCGGGGAGGACGAAGTCCACGATCGAGAGGTCGTGCGGCGCGAGATCCCAGAAGACGTCGACGTCGGGCTGGATGAGGCCCAGGTTGATCCGCACGCTGTCGACGAAGAGGATCTCACCGAGAGCGCCCTCCGCGATCAGCTCGCGCATCTTGAGCACGGCGGGCGTGTAGCAGTAGGTGTGATCGGCCATCAGCACGAGGCCGTTCGCCCGGGCACGGGCGACCATCGCGACGCCGCGGTCCCAGCCGTCGGCCAGCGGCTTCTCGACGATGACGTGCTTGCCGGCCTCGAGCGCCGCCAGCACGATCCTGTGGTGCGTGCGCGCCGGTGTGGCGACGGCGACGGCGTCGATCCCGGGGTCTGCGAGCACGTCCTCCAGGCGCGGCGTCACGTGGGCGCCGCCCACGCCGTCGGCGACGCGGGTCGCTCGCACGAGGTCGAGATCGCAGATCGCGGCCAGGTTCCAGTCGGGCGACGCGCGGAAGTTGCGAGCCAGATTCGGCCCCCAGTAGCCCGCACCGATGACAGCGACGTTCAGGTGTGAAGACACGCCGAATACACCCCCAATCTCTTCGCTCCGGCCCCCATGGCGGAGTGATCGTTACATCCGGGTATCGTTTTCAGTTGTCGGGGTCGAAGATGATGTCGACCCAGAGCTTGGTGTTCGTCGTCAAGTTCGGGTACCCCGTTCCGTAGACGTAGGCGCCGCCGGTCGCGTAGGTCGAGATCGGCCCGTTGGTGACGACCCCGCTCAGCCCCCCGTTGGTCGTCGCGTACACGCGGGACGTGCTGTACATGCTGACGCGGTACTGCGCGCCGACCGTGAGACGGACGGGCGTCGACAGCTGGGCGGTCTGCCAGCCGGAGGCGGTCTCGCCCGTGAACGTGACCGTGGCGAGACGCTGGCCGTTCGCGTTCCACAGCGAGCCGGTGTGCGTGCCGGTGTTCGACGTGCCCTTGTAGAACTTGATCGCCGTGACGACGCCCGGCGCGCTCGTGCGGAAGCGCGTGGCTGCGTTGATGTTGAGCACGGTGGTGTTGTTGGCGTTGCTCGGGGTGCCCGTCGGGAACAGGCTCACCTGGTCCTGCTTGGCCATCGTGGTGAACGACCACGTCCCGTTCGCCACCGCGGTGCCGTTCGCGGTGACCGTCGCGGTGTACGCCGTCGTCCAGCCCAGCGCCGCGGTGGGCGTGAAGGTCACCACGCCCGTCGACGCGTTGAAGGCCGAGGTGCCGGCCACGTTCGTCGTGCCGGCCTTGAGCGTCAGAGTCGCCGACACCGCCCCCGCCAGCGTCGCGGTGATCTTGACGGTCGCGGGGTCGACGTTCACGGCCGACGCGGCGGGCGATGTCGCCGACAGCGTCGCCGGAGCGACGGTGGTGAACGACCAGGCCCCGCCGGTGACGGCGGCGCCGTTGGCCGTGGCCGTGACCGTGTAGGTCTTCGCGTACGCGAGGGCTGCGGTCGGGGTGAGGGTCGCCACGCCCGTCGACGCGTTGAAGGTGGAGGTGCCCGCGACGGCCACGCCGCCCGTGGCGACGGCCAGCGACGCCGAATCCGCGTTGGTGAGGGTGGCCGTGATCGACAGGCCTGTCGGCATGACGTTGGTGGCCCCTGCCGCCGGTGTCGTCGAGGTGATCGCCGCCTCCGGGACCGTCGTGAACGTCCAGGTGCCGCCGGCCAGCGGGGCCGAGTTGGCGGTGACGGTGACGGTGTACGTCTTGCCACGCAGCAGCGGCGCGCTCGGGGTGAAGGTCACGGCGCCCGTCGCAGGGTCGAACGCGGACGTGCCGCCGACGGGCGCCCCGCCCAGGGTGAGAGCGATCGAGGCTGTCGTCGCGTTGCCGATGCTCGCCGTCACCACCGTGCTCAGGGCGACGTTGGTCGCACCCGCGGCGGGCGACACCGAGGCGAGTGTCGGCCGGAAGTCGATCACCGGCTCGACGAAGTACGCGGATGCACCGGACGACTGGTCGGGGAAGCCGCCGCTGGATCCGTAGCGGAAGCGGCCGTTGGTCGTGGCCGGTGCGGTGATGTCGCCCGACACCTTGGGGCTCGCGAAGTAGCCGCCGGTGTACGAGTAGCCGCCGTTGGGGGCCAGGTACGACACGACGTAGGTCTGTCCGGGCGAGACCGAGATCGGCGTCGCCAGTGCGGCGCTCTGCCATCCCGCGGCCGACTCGGCGAGGAACGTCACCTGCGCCAGAGCCACGCCGGTGCTGTCCCACAGGGTGCCGCGATGGACGCCGGTGTTCCCCTCGCCCTTGTAGAACCGGATCGCCGTGACCTTCCCGACCTTGCCTACCGTGAACGCCGTGCCGAGCTCGACCGGTTCGGTCTCGGCGACGGCCGGCACCTGCGGTGTATCGGCCCCGAACAGCGTCTGCATCGTCCCGGCGGGGGCCTCGGCGACGCGGAAGACCCACGAGTCGAGGATCGCGCCGTCGAGGACGACGGCGGCCGTGTAGTTGCCGGAGTTCAGCAGCGCGGCGGTGGGGACGAACCGCACCAGGCCCGACGCGCGGGTGAAGGAGGAGGCTCCCGCGACGGCGCCCGCAGGGCCCGTCACGGTGAGGGACGGGGTCTGCGTCGCGCTCACCCCGGCGACGGTCGCCGAGACCGCGGCGTCGACGGCGACGCCGTCCGCTCCACGGGCGGGCACGGTGTTGGAGACGGCGAGCGCCGACTGCACGACGAACTCCACGTCGGCGAAGTAGTTCGTCGAGTTGTAGGTGTTCGTCGGCACCGTTCCGCCCGCTCCGTAGCGGTAGCGGCCGTTCTCGCCGGCGATCGTCTTGAGCGGTCCGCTGGACACTTCCGCGGTGAGCGCCGCCGCCGTGTACGCATAGCGTCCCGCGGGCGCGAGGTACGACACCGTGTAGGTCTGCCCCGGCCCGACGACGACGGGAGTGGAGAGCACCGCGCGCTGCCAGCCCGAGGCCGTCTCGTTGGTGAACGTGACCTGCGCCAGCCGGGTTCCGTCCTGCGCCCAGAGCGAGCCCCCGTGGACGCCGGACGTGGCCGCGCCCTTGTAGTAGCGGATGGCGCGGATCTCGCCGACCACGGAGGTCGTGAACGCGAGGCCGAGCTCGACCGACGCGGTGTCGCCCGTCTCGGCCTGCACGGCCGGGGTCGTGGCGGCGAAGAACGTCGAGATCGCCTGCCCGGCGGCGGGGGCGACGACGAACGACCAGGCGACGTCGGAGCCCGCAGCGCCGTTCGCGCCGACCAGTCCCGTGATCGCGACCGACACCGAGGCGCCGCGGGTGAGGGCGGCCGAGGGGGTGAAGACGATCGTCTTCGCGTCCGACGACAGCGCCCATGCCCCGGCGACGATGACGCCGTCGGCCTTCACCACGCCCTGGTATCCGGTGGCCATCGCGCCGTTGAAGACGGCCGAGATCGTGGTGGTCGGTGGGGCGTCCAGGGAGGCGTTCTGCGGCGAGACCGAGACGAGTGCCGGCGCGACCGCGGCCGGGATGAAGACGACGTCCACGCCGTAGCTGGCCGTCGAGGTCTGAGACGGGAATCCGCCGCTGTACGTGAAGGCTCCGCCGTCCGGTCCGACGGTCAGCGGACCACGCGTGTAGCCGCTGGCGAACTGCCCGGCGGTCACGGCATAGCCGCCGGCCGGCGCCAGGTATGCGGCCGTGTACGTCTGGCCGGGGACCACGCTGATCGGGCTCGGCAGCGTGACGGTCTGCCATCCGGTCGACGATTCGTTCTGGAAGGTCGCGGTCGAGAGCTGGCTGCCGTTCGCGGCCCACAGCGAGCCCACGTGCGTGCCGGTGTTGGCGGTTCCCTTGTAGAACTTGATCGCCGTGATCTTGCCCGCCGCCTGGACGCTGAACTTCACGCCCACGGTCACCGAATCGCGATCGGCGTCGGATGCGACGGTGGGCGTCGAGCTCTCGGGGTACAGCGAGCACGGGCACTGCCCCTCGGGCAGGTCGACGCCCTGCGTCGTGAAGCTCCACGAGGATGCCGCATCCAGCGCGATGCCGTTGAGGTCCTTCGCCGTCGGGGTCACCGTGTAGGTGGTCGAGGCAGCGAGGGCGCTCACGGGAGCGAACCGCGCGGTCTTCGTCGCGGCGTCGTACGAGACGGTGCCCGCGACGCTGGTGCCGCCGGCATCCTTCACAGAGATCCCCACCGTGGCGGGGTCGGCCGGACGCGTGAACGTCGCGGTGATGGCCGTCGTGAGCGGGACGCTGGATGCCCCCGCCAGCGGTGTGCGGGTGCTGATGCGCAGCGGCGACGAGTCCGACTTCGTGAACAGGAGGTCCACGTAGTAGTTGCCTTCTTTGAAGGTGGACGTCGGGAAGCTGCCGGCCCCCGCGTACACGCCCGGCGAGTCGGTGCCCGCGACGTTGTCGACGCTCAGCGGCGGCGACGTGACCGACTTGTACGGCCAGTACAGCTCGGTCGACGCATACCGGCCCTGCGGAGCGGTGTACGACACGGTGTACCGCGTCCCCGCGATGACCTCCACGGGACTCACGAACTGCGCGGTCTGCCAGCCGGTCGACGTCTCGTTCGTGAAGGTGACGGACGCGAGTCTGGTGCCCGCGGCATCCCACAGCGAGCCGACGTGCGTGCCCCCGTTGCCCGAGCCCTTGTAGAAGCGGACGCCGGTGACGAATCCGTCGGTCGTCGGCGTGAAGCGCAGCCCGAGCTCGTACGCCCCGGCGTCGCTGGTCGCAGCCACGGCGGGAACACTGTTCCCGAAGACGCTCGCGGGGCCGGTGATGTTGAGGCTCCGGGTGGTCCCCGCCGTGGAGTAGTTGGCGCTGTCGTCGATCGCGCGCACGATCAGCGGCGTGGCCGCTGTCCCCGTCTGGACATAGCTGAACGTCCAGCTCGTGGTGCCCTGGGCCGGGTGCCAAGTCGCGCCTCCATCGCTGGAGAACTCGACTCCGGCCACCCGGCCTCCGACATCATTCGCCGTGCCGGTCGCCGTCACGGTGGTGCCGTTGGCGATCGACTGTCCCTCGACCGGCGAAGTGATCGACACCGTCGGTGCGGTCGTGTCCGTGCTCTTGATCGCTGCCGTGAGGCCCGACATCAGCGTCCCCGGCTGCGCGCCCATGTCGGCCAGCAGGTTGACCTCCGCCTGCTGCATGCGCACGTCGGCGGCGGCCCCGTCGCCATCGTGCGTCTGATCGAGACCCCAGCCCCACTGGATGCTCGCGGCCGAGAACACGAGCGCTCCGCTGGCGGCCTTGTACAGCGTGACGTGATGGGTCGTCGTGCCGGACACCACCGTGCTGCCGTAGTCCGTCAGATACTGCGGCGTCGGCCCGGTCGTGGTCGACAGCCTGATCAGTCCCTGCGGGCGGGATCCGTTGTCGAGGTCCTCGTTCGCCTCGTAGCCGATCGTGTGGGCGGCGAGGGATGCCGTCGTCCCGGCCGCGAGCGACGCGAGCGACGTGTTGCGCCACAGCCTGGTCTTGCCCTCTTCGCTGCTGACCTGCACGGCGAGGTCGACGTCGTTGACCATGTACATGGTTCCCGAGACGGAGTTCTCGGGAAGCCCCGCCCCCTGTGCGCGCGTCGCGAAGCGGGGGTCGCGCCAGGTGCCGGTCCACTGCGCGTCGGGGTCGATCTTGGCGTCGCTCCAGGTCTCCTTGTACGACACGAGGGTGCGATAGGCGGTCCCGGTGCCGTCGATGGAGTTCTCGTACCGGGTGTGCCAGTACCCCTCGTTGCCGGCCAGGAACTGCATGTTCACGCCGGCGTCGCGTGCGGCCTCGACGTTCGCCCGCTGAGCGGCCGACCAGTACTCGTCGTGACCGACCGAGAGGAAGACCTTGTGATTGCGCAGCTCGCCTCCGCGCCGGTCGGTGTCCACCCCGGCCAGGTAGCTGACGTCGTAGCCGTTGCGCTCCATGAAGCGCACGGTCGCGTACTCGGAGCTGAAGTAGAAGTCGCGCCCGGAGACGTTGCCGCGCGTGGCGAAGGGCCGGTTGTAGCTGATCTTGTACGCGCGCCCGTTCGATGCGCCCTGGTAGAAGTCCGAGCCGCCATACGTGTTGTAGGCCTGCCAGGTCGGGTCGGAGGTCTGGAACAGCACGTCGGAGTGGTTGCCGTCGTTGCGGACGATGAAGATGATGTGACTGGCGTCGCCGTTGTCGGTGCGGGTCAGCTTGGCGATGTACACGCCCGATACGGCGTCAGCGGGCACGTTCCACGACGCCGACACCCCCCAGTTGCCGCAGTCGTACAGCTCGGTGGTGACGTCCGAGATGCACTGCGGCTGGTTCTGGGGCAGCGTCGCCGTGACCGGGACCGTCGTGATGAAACGCGCCCCGAGACCCTGGTACCAGCCGGTGCGGTAGACGTCGATCTTGTACGCGCGTGCGGTGGTGTCGATCTTGAAGTCGATGCGCTGACCCGCGTTCACCGAGATGTCGGTCGCGAAGCCCTGGATCGTCGAGTCGCCCGCCCCGTCGATGTCCCACACGTCGGGGTCGGTGCCGGGTTTCTGGTTCTCGCAGACGATGGGGTTGATGTTCGCCCCGCAAGGGCTCGCCGCGCGTGCCTGCGGTCCTGGCGAGATCGCGATGATCATCGCGCCCACCAAGGCTGCGATCGCAGCGAAAGTGATGGTCTTCCTGCGGTACGACTGCACGCCGGGCAGAGCCGACGCCAGAGGCTGGTTGATCCCCATGAGCTTCCCTGTTCCCGACGCCCTCGTCGGTGCTGCCTTCCCGTCGGCCTTCGGGTGACCGGCTGGGAAGACATCCGCGTGCGATACTTCCCCAGTGCCCGCGGAGGGTCCCGCGCGAAGTATAACCACAAGCTGACGCACAATGGAACCCGCACGACGAAGCAGGGAGGGGATCATGGGCGATTCGACGACGATCGAGGCATCCGCCGATGTGGCCGACAGCGCCCGGCTCGGGGCCGGCACGCGCGTGTGGCACCTGGCGCAGATCCGCGAGAATGCGGTCCTCGGCGCCGACTGCAACATCGGGCGGGGTGCGTACATCGGACCGGGCGTCGTGCTCGGCGACGCCTGCAAGATCCAGAATCACGCGCTCGTGTACGAGCCTGCTCGGCTGGCCGACGGCGTGTTCATCGGGCCCGCGGCGGTGCTCACGAACGATGAGTTCCCGCGCGCGGTCAACCCCGACCTGACTCCGAAGACCGCCGCGGACTGGCATCAGGTGGGCGTGACCGTCGGCACCGGCGCGTCGATCGGCGCCCGCGCGGTCTGCGTCGCCCCGGTCACGATCGGCGCGTGGGCGCTCGTCGCTGCCGGCGCCGTCGTGACGAAGGACGTCGCCCCCTACGCTCTCGTGGTCGGTGTGCCGGCGAGACGGATCGGCTGGGTCGGGCGCGCCGGCGTGCCGTTGGGCCCGCAGGGCGACGCCTGGGTGTGTCCCCGGACCGGCGAACGCTACGCGCAGGAGGGCGAGACGCTGCGGCCCCTCGACTGAAGCGGTCTACAGCTCGCCCGGGGCGGTGGCCTGCGCGTCGAGTTCGTCGATGAGCACGCGTGCGGGGGACTTCTGCTCGGCGCCGGCCTTGCGAGGCGCGTACACGACCAGCGAGTGGAAGACGAAGCGCACGAAGAACGCGATGACGAGCGTGATGGCCGTGGCCACGACGGCCGAGATGTGGCCGCTCGACACCATCAGCGCGACGATCGGGATGCGGATGACGGCCTCGGCGTTGTTGAACGCGAAGGACTTGGCGAACCGCTGCCAGACGCCGGTGGCGCTCTCGCGCATGTCCTGGAAGACGAATCGCTCCTGCAGCAGGAAGTTGCCGATGATCGTGACCTCGGCGGCGATCACCGCCGCGACGATGTAGTCCACGTCCATGTGCGTCAGCGCCCACACGATCGCGATGTTCGCGATGGCGCCGAGCCCGCCGATCACGGCGAACAGCGACATCTTGCCGAACCGCAGCGCGGTCAGCTGCGTGAGGAAGTGCACGCCCTGCCGCACGGACGCCTTCGATTCGCCGGCGTGACGGTCGGCGAAGTCGAACGGCACCTCGGCGACGCGCATGGGCCGCCGCGCGAGGATCTCGAGCAGGATCTTGAACCCGCGGGGCTTCAGCTGCGCGCCGTCGACGGTGCGCCGGTCGACGAGGAAGTACCCGGTCATCGGGTCGGACACGTCCTTCAGGCGGATCGGGAACATCGCCCGGGTCAGCGCCGTCGCGCCCTTCGACACGAGCACCCGCGTGCGATCGGCAAGCCCCTCGGCCGTGCCGCCGCCGGCGTACCGCGACGCGATCACGACATCCACGTCGCCGCGGACGAAGCGCCGCCACAGCTCGGGGATCTCCTCCGGCGGGTGCTGCAGGTCGCCGTCCATCACGAGGCACGCGTCCGACTCGGCCGCCGCGAACCCGGCCATGACGGCTCCGCCCAGCCCGCCCGTCGCGTGCGCGCGATGGATCAGCCGGACCGGAAGATCCGTGGATGCCGCACCCTCCGCCCGCTCGGCGGTCACACGTGCGGCGACCTCCCGGATGACGTCGGGCGTGGCATCCGTCGAGTCGTCGACGAAGACGATCTCGGCCTCGATGCCGGCGCCGTCGACAGCGGATGCGACGCGACGAACGAGCTCCTCGATGTTGGGAGCCTCGTTGAACGTCGGAATCACGATCGACAGGAGCATCGCCGGACATCTTTCCACGCGCACCTGAACGGAAGGCGGAGCGTTCAGCCAACCCTGGGGATACGCGCGGCCCGCACCTGGTTTCGGCCGCTCCGTGCAGGAGGTGGCGTCCGGCGCCTGTCCAGGCGGGCCGGGAGAGAATGGACGCATGACCTCCTCCCCCTCGACGATCACCATGTTCGGCGCCGACTGGTGCCGCGACTGCATCCGCACCAAGAAGCAGCTCGACGAACTCGGCATCTCGTACACCTACGTCGACCTCGTCGCCGACCCCGCCGCCGCCGATGTCGCGCGCGACATCTCGGGCCGCACGAACATCCCGGTCGTGGTGTACCCGGACTCCTCGCACCACGTCGAGCCGTCGAACGCCGATGTCGAGGCGAAGCTGCGCGAGCTCTCGCTGATCTGACGCTCCGGGGCGCCGCTCACCTAGGCTGAGGCCGTGAGCGTCGAACGCAACACCCGCGAGATCGAGGGAACGGTCGTCACCGACTTCCAGGACCGGATGAGCTACGGCGGGTACCTCGATCTCGACACCCTGCTGTCGGCCCAGCGACCGCTGAGCGACCCCGAGCATCACGACGAACTGCTGTTCATCGTGCAGCACCAGACCACGGAGCTGTGGCTGAAGCTGATCCTGCACGAGCTCGGCGCGGCGTGCCGGCTGCTGCGCGAGGACCAGCTCGCGCCGGCGCTCAAGTGCATCGCGCGCGTGAAGCACATCCAGAAGACCCTCACCGAGCAGTGGTCGGTCCTGGCGACGCTGACCCCCGCCGAGTACGCGCAGTTCCGCGGGGTGCTCGGCAACGCGAGCGGGTTCCAGTCGGCCCAGTACCGTGCGGTGGAGTTCACGCTCGGCAACAAGAACGCCGGCATGCTGCGCGTGTTCTCGTCGGACGCCCACGCCCACGCCCTCGTCGAGGCGGCGCTGCAGGCGCCGAGCCTGTACGACGAGTTCCTGCGGCTGCTCGCCCGCACCGGCTACCCGATCCCCGCGTCCGTGCTCGAGCGCGACGTGACGACGGCCTGGACCTACACGCCAGAGCTCGTGCCGGTGTTCACCGAGGTGTACCGCGACCCGCAGACGCACTGGGCGGCGTATGAGACGTGCGAGGAGCTCGTGGACCTGGAGGACAACTTCCAGCTGTGGCGCTTCCGCCATCTCAAGACCGTCGAGCGCATCATCGGGCTCAAGATCGGCACGGGCGGCTCCAGCGGCGTCCCGTTCCTGCGTCGAGCGCTCGACCTCACCTTCTTCCCCGAGCTGTACGCGGTGCGGACGGAGCTGTGATGTCGGGCGATCCCTTCGCGCTGCGCGCCCTCCTCGGCCCTGACGCCACCCTGTGCCGCCGCGCGATCACCGGGGAGCACGGCGTCTCGCTGCCGCCGTTCACCGACCACCATGTGCACCTGCACCTCATCGACGAGCAGGCGCTCGCACCGGGCGGAATCGCCGCGGTGCTCGATCTGGGCGGCGACCCGGTGGCTCTCGCCCAGCGCCCGGCCGAGAGCATTCCCCGAGTGGCATATGCCGGCGCCTTCCTCACCGCGCCAGGCGGCTACCCCGCCGGCAGGCCCTGGGCGCCGCCCCGCGTCGTGCGCGAGATCACCGACGCATCGACGCACCCCGGCGTCCCGGGAGGCGCCGCGACGGCGGTCGACGAGCAGGCGTCGTTCGGGGCATCCGTCGTCAAGATCGCCCTCAACAGCACGACGGGGCCCGTCCCCGACGCCGACACGCTCGCCGCGATCATCGCCATCGCCCATGACCGCGGCCTCCCCGTCGTCGCGCACGCCGAAGGCGAGGGGATGCCGCAGCTCGCCGCCGACGCGGGCGTCGAGGCCTTCGCCCACACGCCGTTCACCGGGTCCGTCGGCAGCGCGTTCATCGCGCACGCGGTCGCCGCAGGGCAGGTGTGGATCTCGACGCTCGCGATCCACGACGACCCCGACGCCGCCGAGTCGGCGCGCGCCAATCTGGCAGCGTTCGCCGCCGCCGGCGGGCGCGTGCTCTACGGCACGGACCTCGGCAACGGCGACCGGCCGGCGGGCGTCGTCGCCGAGGAGGTGGCCGCGCTCGATCGCGCCGGCGTCCGCGGCGCGGCACTCATCGTCGCGATGGCCGATCCGTGGCCGGCCGCCGCACCGCCGTCGGGGGTCTCGACGTTCGTTCCCGGTGAGCCGCCCACCCACCTCGACGAGGTCGCGGAGTGGCTGCGCGGTGCGACCGTCGTCCCCACCGAGGAGCTCATCCATGACGAGTGCTGACCCCGTGACCGTCGAGGCGCTCGCGGACGAGGCATCCACTCTTGATGCCGCCGACCCGCTGCGGGATCGACGAGACCTCTTCGTCGGCGCCGAGACATCGCTCGTCTACTTCGACGGCAACTCGCTCGGCCGGCCGCTGCGGGCCTCGGTCGTGCGCCTCGAACGGTTCGCGCGCGACGAGTGGGGCGGCCGACTCATCCGGGGCTGGGACGAGTCGTGGATGCAGCTGCCGTTCGACATCGGCGACGCCCTCGGCCGCACCGCGCTCGGCGCCGCGCCCGGCCAGACCGTGATCGGCGACTCGACCACCGTGCTGCTGTACAAGCTCGTGCGCGCCGCGTTCGACGCCGCCGTCGCGGACGATCCCGACCGCGTCGAGATCGTCGTCGACCGGGACAACTTCCCCACCGACCGCTACCTCGTCGAGGGCATCGCCGCCGAGCGCGGCGGACGCGTGCGCTGGATCGACGTCGACCTCTCCCGCGGCGTGACCGCCGACGCGCTGGCCGCCGCGGTGGCGCCCTCGACCGCCGTCGTGCTGCTGTCGCACGTCGCCTACCGCTCCGGGTATCTCGCGGATGCCGGGGCCCTCACCCGCATCGCGCACGACGCCGGCGCCCTCATCGTGTGGGACCTGTGCCACTCGGCAGGTTCCGTGCCGGTGCAGGCCGATGCGTGGGACTTCGACCTCGCCGTGGGCTGCACGTACAAGTACCTCAACGGCGGACCCGGCTCACCCGCGTTCGCGTACGTCGCCGCGCGGCTGCAGGACCGTCTGACGCAGCCGATCCAGGGCTGGATGGGCACCGCCGACGTGTTCGCGATGGGTCCTGCGTACACGCCTGCCACCGGGATGCGGCGGTTCCTCTCGGGCACCCCGCCGGTGGTCGGGATGCTGGCGATGCAGGACACCCTGGCGCTGCTGGACGAGGTCGGCATCGAGGCGGTGCGCGCCAAGTCGGTCGCGCTCACCGAGTTCGCCGTCCGGGTCGCCGACGAGCTGCTCGCGCCGCTCGGGGTGTCCGTGGCCTCGCCGAGGGACCCCGCCGAGCGGGGCGGCCACGTCACGCTGTCGCATCCCTCGATGCGGGAGGTCACGGCGCGACTGTGGGCCCAGGACGTCATCCCCGACTACCGCGATCCCGGCGGGCTGCGCATCGGGCTGTCGCCCCTGTCGACGTCGTTCGGCGAGACGCTCCAGGGCCTCCGCGCCGTCGAGGCGGCGGTGCGCGCCGAGGGCTGAGCGCGTTCCCGACGGCACAGGCTGCGCTTCGTCTCGCTCCTTCGTCGCTCGCTCAGCGTCCGGTATCGAGGTGACCACCCGGTCGCCGAGCGAGCCCCCCACACCCGCAACACAACCACCCGATCGCCGAGCGAGCCCCCCACACCCGCAACACAACCACCCGATCGCCGAGCGAGCCCCCCACACCCGCAACACAACCACCCGGTCGCCGAGCGAGCGCCCCGCACGAGCAACGCAACCACCCGGTCGCTGAGCGAGCGCCCCGCAGGAGCAACGCAACCACCCGGTCGCCGAGCGAGCGCCCGCCCGCAGGAGCAACGCAACCACCCGGTCGCTGAGCGAGCGCCAGCGAGACGAAGCGCGTGCACGGCGGGCTTCCGACGCTGACCTACACTGGCGCGATGAGCAATGAGGCTCCGGCGGCGCCGGGCAACGCGGCTGGGCCCACGCGCCCCGAGGCTCCGGGCGCCGCGCCCACGGCGTCTGGAGGGGGCGTGGGTACCACTTCTTCGCGCCTCGGCGCCGGCACGATCGCGCGCTACGCGATCGGCTCCCTCGGCACGGGCGGGTTCGCGACGCTGCCGGGACTGGTCCTGACCTACTACCTCACCGACTCGCTCGGCGTCGCCGCGCTGGCGGCGGGCGCCGTGATCACGATCGCCAAGGTGTGGGACGTCATCATCGACCCCGTCATCGGGGCGCTCACCGACCGCGACCTCGCGCGGCACGGCAGCCGCCGCCGGCTCATGCTGATCGGCGCGTGCGCGCTGCCGGTGCTGTTCGCCCTGACGTTCGCGGTGCCGCCGGCGCTCGGGCCGCTCGCGGCGGGTATCTGGGTGCTGCTCGCCTTCACGTTCACGGCCACCGCGTTCAGCCTCTTCCAGGTGCCGTACATCGCGCTGCCCGCCGAGCTGACGCCGCGGTACGACGAGCGCACGCGCCTGCTGACATGGCGGGTCGTGGTGCTCACCCTCGCGATCCTGCTGTTCGGCGCGGGAGGACCCGCGCTGCGCCGCGTCTCGGACGACCCCGTGATCGGGTACCTCGTGATGGGGATCGTGTGCGGTGTCGTCATCGGGCTCGGGATGCTGGTCTCGACGACGGTCGCGCGGCGCACCGTGCCCGCACCCGCGCCGGTCGCGGCGCCGGCGGCCGAGAAGACGGGCATCCGCGAGCACTATGCCGCGGGCATCCGCGCGCTGCGCCGCAGCCGGCCGTTCCGGCTGCTGCTCGCGACCTTCGTGCTGCAGGCGCTCGCGACGGGGCTCATGCTCGCCGGCGCGCAGTACGTCGCGACGTGGGTGCTGCACTCGGAGGCCGCCGTCGAGCTGCTGTTCATCGCGCTGATCGCGCCCGCGCTGCTGGCCGCGCCGGGCTGGGGCGTCGTGGCCCGTCGCATCGGCAAGGAGCGCACGTTCGCCATCGCGAGCATCGTGTTCGGCGTCGCCGCGCTCACGATCCTCGGCGTGCTGTGGGCGCCCGGCGACTGGATCTACGTCCCCGTCGGCATCGCCGGCATCGCCTACGCGGGCATGCAGTCGCTCCCCATGGCGATGCTGCCCGACGTCATCTCGCACGACGAGCGCACGCACCCCGACGCCGCGGCCGGCGCCGGCCGCGCGGGGGCGTTCAGCGGCGTGTGGACTGCCGGCGAGACGGTGGGCTTCGCGCTCGGCGCGACGACCCTGTCGCTCATCCTCGCGATGACGGGGTACGTCTCGCGCGCAGCCGGGCAGGTCGTGGAGCAGCCGGATGCCGCCGTCACCGGCATCGTCGTGAGCTTCAGTCTCGCGCCGGCTGTGCTGATCGCCCTGAGCCTCGTGGCCCTCGCCCGCTACCCGCTGCGGCGCACCGACATCGACCTGTCCTGACGCGGCGGTGGCGGCATCCACTGATACCGAGTCGCACCACCTCTGGAACTGCGTGCCGCGAAGGCGACCCGTGACGTAGGATGCCCGGTGACGGACTCACCCGACCCGGGTCCCGGGCACGAGTTCGAAGGAGAGCACATGTCCCCCACCTCTTCGGCCGCCGCGAAGACCCCCGCGAAGACCCCCGCGAAGCCCCGTGCGAAGAAGGCCGCCACCGGCGCCGCTCCCGCCCTGCCCGACGACGAGCGCGCGGCGCTGGACGCCGACCTCGACCGCCTCGAGCAGGGCTCCCGCGTGTGGGTCGCCCTCACGCTCGACCAGCGGGCGCGGCTGCTCGGGCGCGTGCGCGACGCCGTCGGCGCGGTCGCCCAGGAGTGGGCCGACGCGGCCACGATGTCGAAGGGCCTGGAGCCCGGGCATGCGCTGTCGGGCGAGGAGTGGCTCGGCGGTCCGTACGCGGTGATCGGCCTGCTCGACGGGTTGCGCGAGACCCTGGAGGCACTGGCGAAGGGCAGGAGCCCGCTCGACGGCGTGACGATCGACGACGCGCCCGGCGGGCGCCTGCGCGCGCACACGTTCCCGCTGAACGGCACCGAGAAGTTCCTGCTGTCGGGCTTCACGGGCGAGGTGTGGTTCGAGCCCGGCGTCACGGCCGACGAGGCGCGACGCGACGCCGGCCTCGCGCAGCTGACGCCCACCGCGTCCGGCGGTGTCGGCCTCGTCCTCGGCGCCGGCAACGTCACCTCGATCCCTGTCGCCGACGTGCTGTACGAGCTGTTCGCCCACAACCGCGTGGCCCTGCTCAAGGTCAACCCGACACAGGATTCGCTCGTGCCCGTCTTCGAGCGCGCACTGGCGCCCCTCATCGAGCCCGGCTTCGTGCGCATCGTCCGCGGCGGCGCCGCCACTGGCGCGTACCTCACGTCGCACCCGCGCATCGTCCATGTCCACATCACCGGGTCCGCTGCGACGTTCGACGCGATCGTGTGGGGCCCAGGGGCCACCACCCGCGAGACCCCGAAGCTCCAGGTGCCGATCACGGCCGAACTCGGCGGCGTCTCGCCCATCATCGTGGTGCCGGGCCAGTGGTCCGCCGCCGATCTGAAGTACCAGGCCGAGCACGTCGCCACGATGCGCCTCGTCAACGCCGGGCACAACTGCATCGCCGGCCAGCTCGTGATCGTGAGCTCGGACTGGCCGCAGCGCGCCGAGTTCCTGCACCGGCTGCATGAGGCCTACGCCGCCGCGCCCGAGCGCCCCGTGTGGTACCCGCGCAGCGACGAGCGGCTCGGGGCCGCGGCATCCGCCTATCCCGACGCCGTGTGGTGCGCCGACCACACCCGCGCGATCGTCGAGGTGAAGGGCGACGACCCGGCTCCCGTCGAGACGATCGAGTACTTCGCCCCGATCCTGGGCGTCGTCGAGGTCGGCGGCACGGGACAGGAGTTCCTCGACGCGGCCGTCGCCCACGCGAACGACAAGCTCACCGGCACGCTCGGGGCCAACGTCATCATCGACCCCACGACCGAGGCGGCGCTCGGCGACGGCTTCGAGCGGGCGATCGCCGACCTGCGGTACGGCGACATCGCGATCAACACGTGGACCGCGTTCAACTTCCTCACGGCGCGCCTCACGTGGGGCGGGTTCCCCGGCGCGACGCTCGCCGAGGTGTCCAGCGGCATCGGGGTCGTGCACAACGCCCTGCTGCTCGACCGGGTGGAGCGCTCGGTCGCACGCGGCCCGTTCCGGCCCTTCCCGCGGTCGGTCGGCAAGGGCGTGTTCACGATCCTGCCGACGCCGCCGTGGTTCGTGAGCTCGCGCACGGGTGCCGAGGTGAGCGCCGGTCTCACGCGCTTCCTCGTGGACGGAAAGCTGCCCGGCCTCGTCGCGACGCTCACGAAGGCCATGCAGGCATGAGCCGGAAGGATGCGGCGTTCGGGCGCGACGGGCTCGAAGCCGACTACGTCGTCGTCGGCGCGGGCTCCGCGGGGGCGGCGCTCGCGGCCCGCCTCAGCGAGGACCCGACCGTGTCGGTGCTGCTGCTGGAGGCCGGCGGACCCGACAAGGCGATGGAGCTGCACGTCCCCGCCGCGTTCTCGAAGCTGTTCCGCGGCGCATACGACTGGAACTACGACACCGTCCCCCAGCCCGGGCTCGAGGGTCGCACGGTGTACTGGCCGCGCGGCAAGACGCTCGGCGGCTCGTCGTCGCTCAACGCGATGATGTGGGTGCGCGGGTTCGCCGCCGACTACGACGAATGGGCGGATGCCGCCGGCCCGGCCTGGTCGTGGGACGCCCTGGTCCCGTACTTCCGCCGCGTGGAGCGCACCGCCGACCCGGCCGACTCGACGCAGGGCGCGGACGGCGCGCAGGCCGTCGAGCACCAGCGGGATCCCCGGCCCCAGACGTCGGTGTTCCTGGCGGCGGCACGCGAGGCGGGGCATCCCGTCACTCCTGCCAACCTGCCGACAGGTCAGGGCTTCTCGCAGACGATGGTGAGCGAGCACCGCGGCGGCCGCGCATCGACCGCCGACTCGTACCTGCGTCCCGCCAAGGGCCGCCCCGGGCTGCGGGTGCTGACCGGCGCGCACGTGCGGCGCGTGACGTTCGACGCTTCGACAGGCTCAGCGACCGCGGGCGCGGGCGCAGGCGCGGGCGCGGGTGAGGCTGAGGGCACCGGCGCCGCTCCGCGGGCGACCGGCGTGTACGTCGACCTCGACGGCATCACCCGCCACGTGCGGGCACGGCGCGAGGTGATCCTGTCGGGCGGCGCCGTCAACACGCCGCAGCTGCTGATGCTGAGCGGCATCGGCCCGGCCGCGCACCTCGCCGAGCACGGCATCGACGTGCTCGTCGACGCCCCCGACGTGGGGGCGAACCTGCGGGACCACCTCGTCGCGGGCCTTGCCCCGGCCGCGCCCGGCGGCACGCTGTTCGACGCCGAGAAGCCCGCCGAGCTCGTGAAGTACCTGGCCTCGCGCAAGGGGATGCTGACCTCCAACGTCGGCGAGGCCTACGGTTTCGTCCGCACCGCCGTCGCCGACGCAGCCGGCATGCCCCAGGGCCTCCCCGACATCGAGATCATCTTCGCCCCCGTGCCGTACGTCGGCGAGGGACTCGTCCCGACGCCCGGCCACGGTCTCACCGTCGGGGCGATCCTGCTGCGCCCGCGCAGTCGCGGCACGATCCGCCTCGCATCGTCCGATCCGGCCGCGGCGCCGGTCATCGACCCCGCGTACCTCTCCGACGCCGACGGTGTGGATGCCGCGACGATGCTCGCCGGCCTCGCGGCGTGCGAGCGCCTCATCGACACCGACGCGATGCGCACGATCACGACGGGCGGCTGGGTGCAGCCCGACGGCGGCGAGCGCATGACGCCCGAGGAGCGCGCCGAGCTCTCGATGCGCCGCTACTCGCACACGCTCTACCACCCGGTCGGCACGGCCCGGATGGGAACGGATGCCGCCTCCGTCGTCGACCCCGAGCTCCGTGTCCGCGGTGTCTCGGGCCTGCGCGTCGCCGACGCCTCGATCATGCCCACCGTGATCCGCGGCCACACGAACGCGCCCGCGATCGTGATCGGCGAGGTCGCCGCCGACCTGCTGCGCGGCCGCCGCTGACGCCGGTCACCGGCCGTTGAGCGAGCGAGGAACGAGCGAGACGAAACACCCCGACCGCACGAACGACCTCGTCCCAGAAGAGCTCGTCTGCGCGCGCCAGAGCACGCTCCACTCAACGACCCGGGACCGTTGACCGCGCCGGACCCCCTCGCGACCGCTTCACCGCACCGGCACGGCGACCTCGGGAAGCGGCAGCGACTCCCCGCCGGCGAACATGCGGCGCACGAGCGGCAGCATGACCCGCGAGAAAATGACGCGCGTGAGGGCCCGCGACACCGCAGCCTCGAAGGCGGTGGCCGGCACCATGCGCTTGATGCCGCCGCCCGGGATCTCCTTGCCCTTCTCGGCGAACGGCGCGATGTCGGCCGAGTAGGCCTGGAGCGCCCCGGGGGCGTCGCCGGGCGTCGCGGCGAGACGCGCCGCGAGCAGGTACGCGCCGATGAGCGCGGTCGCCGTGCCCTGACCTGTCATCGGCGAGCCGCATGACGCGGCGTCGCCGAGCAGCACGACACGGCCGTTCGCGACGTCGGGCACGTCGATGCGCACGAGCTCGTCGAAGTACAGATCGGATGCCTCACCCAGCGCCTCGAGCACGGCCGGCGCGTGCCAGCCGGCACCGGCGATGCGCTCGCGGATGAGCGCCTCCTGCGCCGCGCGGTCTCCGCGCAGCGACGGATCGCGGTCCATGCGGAACGTGAGGATGGCCTTCGAGGTCGACGGGTCGCGGTCGGGACGGATGCCGAACGTCGCCCCCGGCACGAAACGCAGCGCGAACCAGCCCTCCTCGAGGTCGGCGGGCGTCGGCATCGTGAAGAACGCGGCGTATCCGCCGAGGGAGGTCGCGAACTGCTCCTCGGGGCCGAACGCGAGGCGACGGGTGGCCGAGTGCACGCCGTCGGCGCCGACCACGACATCGAAGCGGGCCGATGCGGCGCGCTCGAACGACACGTCGACGCCCGTGGCATCTTGCGTGAGGGCTGTCAGGCGGTCGCCGAACCGCAGGTCGAGCAGCCCGGGCGCGGTGTCGGCCGCAGCCTGCAGTGCGTCGAGCAGCACCTGCGCGAGGTCGCCGCGGGCGATCTCGATCTCGGCCACCGCACCCTCGCCGTCGAAGTCGGCCATCGACATGCGGCCGAAGACCTTGCCCTCGCCGTCTACGTACGACATGCCCTCCTCGTGGACGCGCAGCCCGTCGATGCCGGGCATGATGCCCATGCGCTCGGCGACCTCGCGGCTCGCGCCGCGCAGATCGACCGCCTGGCCGCCGGGGCGCGGCGCGTCGGCGCGCTCGACGACGGTGGTGCGGATTCCGGCGCGGATGAGCTGCAGGGCGAGGGCGAGGCCGGCGATCCCGCCGCCCGAGACGAGGACGTGCGGCGTGCGGTCGAAGTCGTTCATGAGGCATCCCATCATCATCAGTTGGACATTTGTATGAGACATATGTCTAACAGAGGATTCAGACGTTTGTCTAGCACGAACGTCTGAGACGCATGAGTACGATGGATGCATGGGCAATCGCGAAGACCTCCTGGCCGGTGCACGACAGGTGATCCTGGAGCGCGGGGTCGCCAAGGCGACGGCGCGCGACATCGCCGCGGCGGCCGGCGTCAGTCTCGCCGCGATCGGGTACCACTTCGGCTCCAAGGAGGAGCTCATCAGTGCCGCGCTGACGGAGTCGCTCGGCACCGGCATCGGCGACGCCATGGAGGCCGTGGTCGACGAGACCGCCGCCCTCCCCCTGATCGCAGGATTCACGGCCATGTTCGACCGCATGCCCGAGATCTTCGCGAGCAACCGTGAAGAGCTGTTCGCGAGCCTGGAGAACTCCGTCCGCGTCGCGCGCGACAAGAGCGGCAGCGAGGCGCTCGTGGATGCCGTCGGCCAGGCCCACCTCGGGATCGTCGAGGTGCTGCGCAAGGCACGCCCCGACCTCGCCGACGCCGACCTCGACGCCATCGCCAAGCTCGAGTTCGTGATCGTGCAGAGCCTCGGTCTGCTGTGGATCATCAGCCCCGAGTCCCTGCCGACGGGCGAGGAGCTCGCGCGTGCCGTCAGTGCGATCGCGAGCGACGGCGGCGCCACCGTCGCCGGCTGAGCGGCGAGCCCTCCCGCGCCCGCAGCTGCGCCGCCAAGAATTCAGGAGACACGCCGCGTGCCAGGCCGCTGCGGCTGCGCGCGGGTGCGCTGCTCCTGAATCCTCGACGCCGAGACCGGCGCCGGACGCCGAGACGGCCCCGGCCGCACGGTGCGGACGGGGCGCTTCGTCTCGCTCCTTCGTCGTTCGCTCAGCGGCCCGAGGGCGACGAAAGACGAAACGCCCTGCCGCGAGGAGCGACAGGGCGTTTCGAGGAAGGACTGCGTATCAGCGGCCGCCGCGGCGATTGCCGCCGTTCTGGCGGACGACCGAGCCGACCATCAGCTTGCCGGTGCCGCCGGACGACGCGCGACGACCGGGCGTGCGCGGGTTGCCCGCGGTCTGCTGGCCCGTGCGGCCGTGACCGGCGCTCTGGTCATGACGCTGGTGCGACGACTTCTCGTGCGTGGATGCCGCATCCCGGCGCTGACCGCCGGCAGCCTGCTGGCCGCCCTGGCCGCCCTGACCGCCCTGGCCGGAACCGCCCCGGCGGCGACGGCCGCCCTGGCCCGAACCGGCGCCCCGGCCCTGGCCGCCGGCATCCCGCTCGTCACGCGCGGCGCGCTTGCGCTGGGCGTTGGCGCCCTGGCTGGTGCCACGGGCCGGAGCCGCGACGGGCACCGGCTTGACGTACGGCGCGACCTGACCGACGAGCGCGGTCACCTCGGGCGAGGTCGCCGTGACGGCGACCGGCTCGACCGAGATCGCGGCCTTGCGCAGCAGCTGCGACACGTCGCGCTTCTGGTCGGGGAGCACGAGCGTGACCACGGCACCCTCCGCCCCCGCGCGGGCCGTGCGGCCCGAACGGTGCAGGTACGCCTTGTGCTCCATGGGCGGGTCGACGTGGATGACGAGCTCGACGTCGTCGACGTGTACGCCGCGCGCGGCGACGTCGGTCGCGACGAGCACCTTCACCTCGCCCGACGAGAACGCCGCGAGGTTGCGGTCGCGCGCCGCCTGCGACAGGTTGCCGTGCAGGTCGACCGCGGGGATGCCCTGCGCCGTGAGCTGCTTGGCGAGCTTCTTCGCCTGGTGCTTGGTGCGCATGAACAGGATGCGGCGGCCCATGCCCGAGGCGAGCGCCGTGACGACGTCCTTCTTGGCGTCGGCGTCGGCGAGCGTGAAGACGTGGTGCGTCATCGCGGCGACCGGCGAGTGTGCCTCGTCGACCGAGTGCAGCACCTCGTTCTGCAGGAAGCGGTTCACGAGCTTGTCGACCCCGTTGTCGAGGGTCGCGCTGAACAGCAGACGCTGACCGCCGGACGGCGTCGCGTTGAGGATGCGGGTCACGCCCGGCAGGAAGCCGAGGTCGGCCATGTGATCGGCCTCGTCGATGACCGTGATCTCGACGGCGTCGAGGTGGACGAAGCCCTGCTTCATGAGGTCCTCGAGGCGGCCGGGGCACGCCACGACGATGTCGACGCCCGCGTTGAGCGCGTTCACCTGGCGGTTCTGGTTCACGCCGCCGAAGATCGTCGTCGTGGTGAGGTTGTAGGCCTTCGCCAGCGGCGCGAGCGTCGCGTCGATCTGCGTCGCGAGCTCGCGGGTCGGGGCGAGCACGAGACCGAGCGGGCGGCCCTTGCGGCGCGGCCCGCCGGCGAGGGTGGTGCCCAGGCGCGCGACCATCGGGATCGAGAACGCGAGCGTCTTGCCCGAGCCGGTCTTGCCGCGGCCCAGCACGTCGCGGCCGGCGAGCGTGTCGGGGAGCGTGTCGACCTGGATCGGGAACGCGGTGGTCTTGCCGGCCGCAGCGAGTGCGGTGACGAGAGGCTGAGGCACGCCGAGCGCGCCGAAAGTCATGTCGGTCATGAGTGTCTGTCTCTGGGCACAGCGGTGCCCTGTCGGTGGCCGGGGCGGATTTCGCCCTCGGGTCGCCGTACGAAAGATGTCAGCGCGGTTCTTCGGATCGGGAATCCGGATGCCGGCGAGGGAAGCGTTCTACGACGCGAGAAGCGCACGAAGGCGCTGCAAGGTTCTCCACCTTACCAGTGGGCGGCTGGGCGTTCCCCGTCACCCGCTTCGTCTCGCCGCACGTCAGCGGCCCGAGTCGACCTCGGAGACCGCAGCGGCGTCCTCGGACTCCGGCTCGTCGACCTCGATGACGGCCTCCGCCTGCGCCGGCGTCACCCGCGCGAAGCGGTCGGTCGCCGCGCGGAGCGCCGCGGCGATGCCGGGCTCGGAGGCGGCGTGTGCGGCATCCGGGACCATCACGAAGTCGGCCTCGGGCCACGCGCGATGCAGGTCCCACGCGGTCATGGCGGGGGTGCACACGTCGTAGCGGCCCTGCACGATCACCGCGGGGATGTGACGGATGCGGTCGACCCCGGCGATGAGCTGCTCGGGCTCGAACCAGCCGCCGTGGAGGAAGTAGTGGTTCTCGATGCGGGCGAAGGCGACGGCCTCGCGCGGTGACGTCATCGCGTCGACGAGCTCGGGGTCGGGCAGAAGGGTGAGGTTCGACGCCTCCCACCGGGACCAGGCGACGGCCGCGGGCACGTGGACCGCGGGGTTCGGGTCGGCGAGCCTCCGGTGGTACGCCTGCATCAGCCGTGAGCGCTCGAGGATCGGTATGGGGGCGATGAAGTCCTCCCACAGATCCGGGACGATGGATGCCGCGCCGCCCTCGTAGAACCACTCCAGCTCGTGGCGCCGCAGCGTGAAGATGCCGCGCAGCACGAGCTCGGTGACGGATTCGGGATGCGCCTGCGCATAGGCGAGCGCGAGGGCGCTCCCCCACGAGCCGCCGAAGACCTGCCAGGCGGGGATGCCGAGGTTCTTGCGCAGCAGCTCGAGGTCGGCGACGAGGTGCCACGTCGTGTTGTGGCGCAGGTCGGCGCGAGGCTCGCTGGCGTGCGGAGTGGAGCGTCCGCAGCCGCGCTGGTCGAGCAGGATGACCCGGTACACCGCAGGGTCGAAGAAGCGACGGTGCCAGGCCGAGATGCCGGCGCCCGGCCCGCCGTGGAGGAACACGACGGGCTTGCCCTCCGGGTTGCCGACCTGTTCGTAGTACAGCCGGTTGCCCTCGCCGGCGAACAGGGTGCCCGTGTCGTAGGGCTCGATGGGCGGATAGAGGATGTCGTCGAGCTGCTCGTTCATAGGCTTCCCCCCGGAACGCCGAAGGTGTCGCACGCTGAGACACCGCTCTGGTAGCCCAGCTGGAACCAGCGCTGCCGTTGCGCACTGGAGCCGTGGGTCCAGGTCTCGGGGTTCGTGTACCCCCCGGACTGCTGCTGGATGTTGTCGTCGCCGACGGCCCCCGCAGCGTTGATCGCGTCGGCGATCTGCGCCTGCGTCGGGGGCTGCAGATACGGCACCCCGTTGTCGTCGACCTCCTCGGTCATGGCCCCGACCCAGGCGCCTGCGAAGCAGTCGGCCTGCAGCTCGGTGCGCACGCCGTTGCCGGTGGCGCCGGCGCCGTCGTTCGGATGCTGGTCCATGATGCCGGTGATGTACTGCACGTGGTGCCCGTACTCGTGGGCGAGCACGTACAGCTGCGCGAGGTCGCCCGCCGACGCGCCGAACTGGTCGCGCATCAGGCCGAAGAACGTCGGGTCGACGTACACGGCCTCATCTGGCGGGCAGTAGAACGGCCCGGTCTGATTGGATGCCGTGCCGCAGGACGACGACGTCGAGCCGTTGACGATCACGAGGGTCGGCGCGCGGTAGCCCTGCACTTGGCCGGACCAGTACTCGTCGAGCACGACGCTGCCGGCGGCGAGCCGGCAGGAGTCGTTCGCGTTGGCGTCGGCGCCGGTCTCGCACTGGGCGATCTCGGAGTCCCCTCCGCTCGCTCCGCCCTGCGGGGCCAGGGGCAGAACGCTGGAGAAGTCCTGCCCGGTGAAGAGCTGGAGCAGCAGCACCGCGATGGCCCCGAGGCCCACGACCCCGCCGCCTGCGACAGCCACGCCCGCCCCGCGACGCCTCGCCGTGTTCCCCCCGACGTTGGCGTTCTCGTTGAACGTCATGTCTGTCACGGTACCGTGAGAGCCTGATCGGGGCACGGAACGGCCCGGAAGATCGCGGGATCCGGAGGTGGATGCCGCGGGCATAGGCTCAGGGCATGGCGAGCGCACCCACGACCGTGACCATCACCGGCGGCGGCGGGCAGATCGGGTATGCCCTGATGTTCCGCATCGCAGCGGGCGACATGCTGGGGCCTGACCGCCCGATCCGGCTGCGGCTGCTGGAGATCCCGCAGGGCATGAAGGCGGCCGAGGGCGCGGCCCTCGAACTGCAGGACTGCGCCTTTCCGCTGCTCGTCGACGTGGACGTCACCGACGACCCGCTCACCGCCTTCAACGGGGCCCGCATCGCGATGCTCGTCGGCGCGCGCCCCCGCGCCGCGGGCATGGAGCGCGCCGACCTGCTCGCGGCGAACGCCGGCATCTTCGGCCCGCAGGGCCGCGCGATCGGCGCCGTGGCCGACGACGACGTGCGCGTGGTCGTGGTGGGCAACCCCGCCAACACGAACGCGCTCATCGCCGCGGCATCCGCCGCTCCGCATGTTCCCGCCGAGCGCTTCACGGCCCTCACGCGCCTCGACCACAACCGCGCCGTCGGCCAGCTCGCCGAGGTGCTCGGACGGGGTGCCGACCGGATCGAGGGCGTGACGATCTGGGGCAACCACTCGGCGTCGCAGTTCCCCGACGTCGCGCACGCCGTCGTGGACTCGCGCGACACGATGGTGGTCGACGCGCTGGCCGAGCGACTGGGCGGGCACGAGGCGGCGACCCGGTGGCTCGACGACACCTTCATCCCCCGGGTCGCGAAGCGGGGCGCGGAGATCATCGAGGTGCGCGGCTCGTCGTCGGTCGCTTCGGCCGCGAACGCCGCGATCGACCACGTGCGCGACGAGCAGCTCGGCACGCTCCACCGCACGTGGACGTCGGCCGCCGTCGTCTCGCGCGGCGAGTACGGCGTGCCCGAGGGACTCGTGAGCTCGTTCCCGGTGCGTTCGCACGGCGAGGGGTACGAGATCGTCGAGGGCCTCGACATCGACGACCGCGCCCGCGCCCGCATCGACGCCTCTGTTGCGGAGCTGGTCGCCGAACGCGACGCGGTGAAGGCGCTCGGCGTCCTGGGCTGACATCCGTCACGCACCGGGCCGCGCAATAGGCTCTAGGCCATGGAAGCGCTGGTCGTCGTGATCCTGGCCGTGATCGCGATCGCGGTCGCCACGGCCATCGCCCCGAAGGTGAGGATCGCGGGTCCGCTGATCCTCGTGGTCGTCGGCATCGTCGTCGGGCTCCTGCCCTTCGTCGAGGTGCCCGAGATCGACCCCGAGTGGATCCTCATCGGCGTGCTGCCGCCCCTGCTGTACTCGGCGGCCGTCTCGATCCCCGCGATCGAGTTCCGCCGCGACTTCGGCGCGATCGCGGGGCTGTCGTTCGTGCTGGTGCTGATCAGCGCCGGCGCGCTGGGGATGCTGTTCCACTGGCTGATCCCGGGCGTCGACATCTTCCTCGGCGTCGCGCTGGGCGCGATCCTGAGCCCCACAGACGCCGTGGCGACCTCGATCGTCAAGCGCCTCGGCATCTCGGGGCGCGTCGTCACGATGCTGGAGGGCGAGAGCCTGCTCAACGACGCCACCGCCCTGGTGCTCATGCGCACGATGGTGGCCTCGGCCGCGTTCGCGGTGTCGAGCGGCTCCGCGGGGGAGGCCGGCGTCGAGGCCACCGACGCCGCCTTCGGCTTTCTGCCCGCGTTCGCGTGGGGAGTGTTCATCGCCCTCGTCGTCGGCGGCGTCGTCGGCTGGCTCAACCTGAGGCTGCGCGCCCTCGTGCACCACGCCGCCGCCAACACGGCGATCGGGTTCGTCGTGCCGTTCGTCGCGTACCTGCCGACCGAGCACCTCGGCGGGTCCGGGCTCGTGGCCGCGGTCGTCGCAGGCATCGTCACGGGCCAGGGTGCCGCACGACGGTTCTCGCCCGAGCAGCGCCGATCGGACGAACTCACCTGGCGCACGGTCGAACTCATGCTCGAAGGCGCGGTGTTCCTCATCATGGGCCTCGAGCTCAAGCAGATCGTCACCGACAACTTCGCCAAGCACAACGGTCTCGGCACCGGACTGGAGATCGCCGCGCTCGCGTTCGTGGTGATCATGGTGGTCCGCACGGCGTACGTGTCGCTGCTGGTGTGGCTGCAGACCCGCCGTGCGGCCCGCAAGCAGCAGTCGAAGGAGCGGCTGGAGTCGTTCAACGACCGGCTCGACCAGATCGCGGACGGCACGGTCGTCCTCCCGCCGGGCGGCCCGGGCGCGGGTGAGCGCGGAGGCTCCCGCGAGCGCCGACGCGGCCGGCGCCGCGGAGGACCGGGCGCTCCGATGGACGAGGAGCGCACGCAGCGGCGCGTGTCGTCGATGCGGCGGCGGGTCACCACCGCACTGCAGGACATCGACTATTACCAGTCCGAGCCGCTCGGCTGGAAGCACGGCACCGTCATCGTGTGGGCCGGCATGCGCGGAGTCGTCACCCTCGCCGCGGCGCAGACCCTTCCGCGTGACACCCCGTCCCGCGAGCTGCTGGTGCTCGTCGCGTTCGCTGTCGCCGCGGGCAGCCTCGCGATCCAGGGCTCCACGCTCCCGTGGCTCGTGAAGGTGCTGAAGTTCCCGGTCGCCGCCGGGGACGGCGCCCTGCAGCGCGAGATCGGACGCCTGGACGACGAGCTTCGTGTGGCGGCGGCATCCGCGCTTCACGATCCCGAGTTGAAGCGCCGTGACGGACGCCCGTTCTCGCCCGAGCTGATGGCGCAGCGCGCGCGCTTCGCACAGCCGCCCCGCGAGGAGCTGAGCAACATCGACCCCGCGGAGCTGTTCGAGCTGCGGCTCGCCTCGATCACCGCGATGCGCGCCGAGCTGGAGCAGCTCAGCCACGGCGGCGCGTACAGCACCGCCGCGCTGCGCCACGCGCTGGCCGAGCTCGACGCCGATCAGCTCAGCGTCGAGCTGCGCCTGGGCGACGACTGAGGTCCGGCCGGGTGAGACAATGGGGGCCGAGCAAGGGGGCACTCACATGAGCGACACGACACCGAAGACGCGATCGGATGCCGTCACGCCCGACACTGCGCCGCTGACGCTTCCGCACACCGCGGCCGAATGCCCCAAGTGCTTCACCGAGCTGCAGGGCGACCGCACCTGGTGGCTCGCACGCCCGGCCGGATCCCGTCTGGTCGGACTCGTCATCGCCCGCGACGACATGCCGTCGGTGGTCGAGCAGCGCAACGACCTGACACGGTTCGGCGTGCCGATCGAAGGCTTCCGGCACCCCGCCCCCGAGACGCTGGAGTCGTGGGAGGAGCGCCTGACGCGACTTTTCGGCCGCCTGACACGCGGCGACGTGGTGGTCGTCGCCAACGTGCACGCGCTCGGACGCGACATCGACGAAGAGACCCGCACCGTCACCGAGCTGCACCGCAGGGGCATCGTGGTCAAGGTCGTCAGCCACGGCGGCCGCCACCTCTACGACGCCGGGCGCTGACCGGCGGCACGGGCGGTCGCACCCGGCGAAGCCGTCAGTCGTCGTCGGAACCGAGCGCCGAGTCGTGCTCGAGGTCGAGGAGCGGCAGGTCCTCGCGCGCCACCATGCGTGCGGCGACCGCGTGCTCCACCAGGCGGATCCGCCGGTTGGTGGCGTAGGACCGCACCCCGCCGCGCAGGCCCGGCACGCCGGCGCGATCGAGCTTGTCGCACACGTTGTCGAGCTTGCGGTTGAAGCGCGTGAGGGTCCAGCCCAGGCGCTCGGCGGCCTGAGCCGATGTCGGCAGCTCACTCATGCCGGTGCCCTCGCGGCGCAGCACCGGCTCGGCGAGGGCGAGGATCATGACCTTCTGGCTGTGCGTGAGCGGCACCTCGCCGATCGTCGAGAGCCCGTCGTCGTCGTCCCCGAGCGGCGGCTGCGTCTCGCGGAACGTCGGCTCGGCGGCGTGGATCGTCAGCTCGTAGGTCGTCGGCCCCGCGCTGAAGATCACGGTGGTCGCGGCGAACACCAGCGGCAGCCGCGCACCCGGCGCGAGCCACGCCTGCACCCGCCCGCCCGTGTCGGTGACGGTCGCCGACAGTCGCGTGCCGACGTTCGACAGCAGCCACAGCCCCTCGACGTTCTGGATCGTCAGGAAGTTGCGGTGCAGGAACAGGTTGTCGTCGATCGCGAGGTCGCCCTCGCGGCCGACGGTGAACACCTGATGGGGTTCGACCTCGAACTCCTCACCGGCGAACTCGACGCTCAGCTGGTCGGCAGCGGGCGGGGTCACGGCGTGCACCCCCGCGTCGGGTCGTCGGGGTCGTGCTGCGTGCCGTTCCTGCGCACGAGCAGCACGTCGATGCAGGTCTGCCCGGACGCCGCGGCCGGCACGGTGATCTCAGCCGCCGTGACGGGCTCCTGCTCGGCATGGGTGTCGGTCAGCGAGACCTGCTGGACGAGGTAGAAGTCGCCGTCCTTCGGGTCGGGGTTCGTCCACGTGAACTTCACGCCGCCGTCGACCGGGGTTCCGACGACATCCTCCACCGCCGGCACGGTCAGCGCGATCACGTCCTGCGGCTTCGTCGTCGCCTCGGTCGCCTTCGGCTCCGGTGCGCCGCCGAGCAGCCCGGGCAGCGACACGCCCACGATGATCGCGACGACCACGAGCGCCGCGGCGCCGAGCCCGATCCACAGTCCGGTCCGGCGACGCCGGGGGGCGGCATCCACGTCTTCCTCGTCGGCGACGGCGGCCGTCGGCAGCGGGACGGGTGCACGCATGACGGTCTCGTCCAGCGACACGGGAAGCGGCACCTGGTCGCGGCGCATGGTGTCGGCGGTCGCCGACGTGGCGCCCCGCAGCACCGTCGCGCCGTCGACAGGCTCGAACACGGGTGCCGTCGCGGGCGGGAAGCCGGTCGTGACGGGCGGCGCCGAGAAGCGGGGCGCGACGGGGGTGGTGGTCGCCGACGGGCGGGTCATGCCGGCGGCGGGCGTCGTCTCGGGGTCGATGCTGACGACCCCGCGCACGCGGGTGAGGCCGTCGTCCTCGTTCCGCTCGATGTCGTCCGGCGCCTGGTCGTCGAGGATGTCGATGGGGGTCACCGAGTGCGACAGCTCGATCTGCACCGTCTGCAGTGCCCGGGCGAACGCCAGCGCGCTCTCGTACCGGTCGCCCGACGGCTTCGCCATCGCACGATCGAGCACCCGCTGCAGGGATGCCGGCGCGTCGGGCCGGCCGAGCGGCGGCAGCGGCATCGTCTCGATGCGCGAGATCAGCTCGGCGGCACTGTTGCGCTGTCCGGGCAGCTCGAACGGCGAGCGGCCGGCGAGCAGCGTGTACACGGTCGCGCCGAGGGCGTAGACGTCGGAGCGCGGATCGCTGCGCGGCACGTCGGCGAACGACTCCGGCGGCGACCACGGGATCGACAGGCCTGCGGACTCCGCCGCCGCGCTCGTCGTGGACGCGATGCCGAAGTCGGTGAGCGCCGGCCGGTTGTACTCGGTGACGAGGATGTTGGCGGGTTTGATGTCGCGGTGCAGCACGCCCGCGCGGTGCGCCGTCTCGACGGCCGCCGCCACCTGCACGCCGACCCGCAGCGACTCTGCGATCGAGAACGGCTCGCGCCGGTAGCGCACCTGCAGGTTGGGCCGCGGGCAGTACTCCATCACCAGGTACGGGCGCCCGTCGCGGGCGACGCCTGCCTGGTAGATCGTCACGATCGCTGGATGCGTCGAGAGCATCGCCATGACGTTGGCCTCGGCGGTGAACTCCTCGACCGAGTCGCTGGACATGCGGTCGGTGAGGAGCACCTTGACCGCGACGCGGCGCTTGGGCAGCGCCTGCTCGTACAGGTACACGTCGGCGAATCCGCCCGACCCGAGCAGGTCGACGTACGTGAAGCCGGGAAGGTCCGGCGGCGCCATGGGTGCGCGCTTGGCCATCAGGAGAGCCCCTCGATCGCGACCGTGATGCCGTCGCCCAGATCGAGCACGTCGCCCGGGATCACGACCGTCGCCTCGCCCGGGTGCAGCCGCATCGGGTCGGCGGCCGTGCGCAGCAGCGTGGTGCCGTTCGTGGTGCGCAGGTCGGTGGCCACGATGCTCTCGCCCTCGACGCGCAGCTCGACGTGGCTGCGCGAGATGTCCTGCTGCGGGCTGTCGACGGCCACCAGGTGCGGCAGGTCGGTGCCACTGACCCGGGTGGACCGCGGCCGGCGGCCGATCACGACTGTGCGGTCGAGCAGCAGCACCTGTCCCGTCGAGACGCGGATGCGGCCGGGCGCCGGCGGACGCGGCGGGGCCAGCGGCGGCGTGGTCGACGTCGGAGCCTCCGCGGCGGCGGCTGCCTCACGGCCGGCGCGCAGCGCCCTGGCCTGGGCGAGCGAGATCGTCGCACCGTCGTGGTCGCCCGGCGCGGGAGCCGCGGGAACGTCCTCGACGGGGCGGACCACCGTCGCACCCCACAGCGGGTCGTGTCCGGTGGTCGACGAGGCGTCGCCTCCGACCGGCCCGGCAGCGGACGTCTCGGGCCGTGACTGCGACAGCTCGGAGTCCTCGGGCAGCAGCGTCTCGTCGCCCGCCACCGTCTGCACGGTGCTCGAGTCGATCAACCCCGGCACGTTGCCCGCCGGCTCCGGCGAGGGAGAAGTGGATGCCGCACCCCGCCTGGTCGCAGGGACCGCGTCGACCGCCACAGGCGTCGCCGCGACCGGCGCCGCCGCGACCGGCGCGGCCGTGGGGGCCTCCACGACCGGCGCGAGCACAGCCGGCAGTGCGACGGGGGCGGGGGCCGAAACCGGCTCAGGCACGGGAGCAGGAGCAGTGGCCGCAGGGGCAGGGACGACCGGCACGGCGGCGGTCGCGGCATCCCACACGATCGTCGATGCGAGCACGACGCCATCGGTCACGGGCAGCTCGGCGGGGTCGGCACCCTCGCCCGCACCCGACTGCAGGGTCACGCGCCGCACACCGCGCACGACTCGCTCGGTCCACGTCGTGACGCCGGCGCCCGACACGCGCTCGGGCGCATCCGCGTCTACGTCGAAGGCGAAGTCGCCGCGCACCGCGATGCGCACGGAGTCACCCTCGACGAGCGCGACCGCGAACGCCGGGATCGCCGTGAGCGACGCACCGTACGCGCCGGTGAGCGACTCGATGACACCGCCGAGGCCCCGCCCTTCCGCCACGACCGACCGCACCCGGGTGAGCAGCGCGGCGGACGCGCCGTGTTCGAACACCGCGAATCCGCGCGGCGTCACCGCGACGGGTGTCGAGCCGGGGGCGTACAGCATCGGCATCAGGAACCTCCAGTGACGGCGGCCCGGGGGAGGGTGTCGGCGTCGATGTCGAAATCGGCGGCGACGGCAGGCGCACCTACCGGAACCGTATCGCGCTCGTTCGGACGGTCGGTCCGGCTGCGCACCGCGAGCGCGTCGACCACGACCGCCGTGATGTTGTCGCGCCCGCCCCGGACCATCGCCTCGTGCACCAGCCGCGTCGCCGCCGCCTGCGGATCGGTCTCGGCGAGCAGGATGCCGTGGATCGCATCCTGCTCCAGCTCGCCCGACAGCCCGTCCGAGCAGACCAGGATGCGATCGCCCTCCTCGGCGGGGATCAGCCAGTAGTCCGCCGCGGCGTCGCTGCCGGCGCCGATCGCCCGGGTGATGACGTTGCGGCGCGAATCGCGGTGGGCCTCGTCGGCGGCCAGCTCGCCGGCATCCACCAGCTCCTGCACGTACGAGTGGTCGACGCTCACCTGCTCGAAGTGGCCGTCGCTCAGGCGGTACGTGCGCGAGTCGCCGAGGTTGACGGCCAGCCAGTAGCCGTCGCCGTCGATGTCGGCGACGACGACGCCGGCGAGTGTCGTACCGGCGCCCGCTCCCCCGCCGGCCGGCAATGCGGCGACACGGCGACGGGCCGTGGCCAGCGCCTCGTGCATGTCGTCCTGCGTGAGACTCGGGCGTCCCGCCAGACGCGCGAAGACGTCGACCACGGCCGCGCTGGCGACCTCGCCCGCGTTGTGGCCGCCCATGCCGTCGGCGACGAGGAACAGCGGCGCCTGCGCGAGGTACGAGTCCTCGTTGATGCGGCGGCGCAGACCCGGGTCGGTCGCCGCGCCGGACGCGACGACGATGGGTGCGGGCAACTCGGCCATCATGCGCCACCCACCGTCACGGCGCGGTCGCCGAACTCCAGACGATCGCCGGTGCGGAGGTTCGTGCGCACCCCTGCGACGAGCGGGATGCGTCCGCCGTCGCGCACCAGGATCGTGCCGTTCGTCGAGTGGCGGTCGACGATCCACGCGGCCGCCGGGTCGCCGCCGATCTCGAAGTGCGTCTTCGACAGCGACAGCGTCTCGTCGCGCACCGCGATCGCCACGGCACCCGCTTCGCCGGCGGGGTTGCGGCCGTACAGCGTGCGGCCGTACACGGCCATGCGCGTGCCGTCGTCCCACGTCAGCACGGCGATCACGGGCGCGTCGGGGTACAGCGCCGCGCGCTGAGCCGGCGGCGCCACGGCCATGCGGGTCGCGTCGAGGTCGTCGGCGAGGGCCGCGGGGACGGATGCCGCCTGCGCCGCGGGGACGACGACAGGCGCCGGGGCCGGGGCCGGGGCCGGCACGGGCACGGGCGCGACGACCGGTGCGAGGTGGGGCGGCGCGACCACCGGCGCCGACACCGGAGGCGCTGCGATCGGCGCGGGGTCAGGGCCGTGGCCGGCGGCGGTGCCGAACAGCGCCGACATCGGGTCCAGCGGCTCGGTCGTGGTCGCCGCGGGGAACGGCGTCGTCTCTTCGGGGAACTCCGGCGGCGTCTTCGCGATCGCCGCGGCGGCGGACGACGACGTGTGCCACGGCACCTCGGCGATGACGCCCGAGGGCGCCGCCGGGCGCGCTGCGGCCGCGGGCGGTGTGACACCCGCGGCGCGGGCGCTCTGCGTGGACCAGCCCGGAGCGGCCGGGGGCGCCGAGGGGCGCAGCTCTGTGGCGCCGACGGCGTCGTCGTCCAGCGGCGCGACGCCGGCTGCGGGTGCCGAGACGGGTGCCTGCGCCGCACGTGCGGGCGGCGCAACGGCTGCCGGCGGCGCGAGCGTGGCCACCGGCATCCCGGTCGGCGGCGGCAGGTACGGGTTCGCCGTCGCTGCACGGGTGCCCGGCGCGACCGGCCAGGCGGCGGGCGCCGGTGCCTGCGCGTCGACGACGGCCGCCTTCGCGGCCAGGTCGTGCCACCCCTGGCGGCGACCGCTCTGGTCGAACAGCGGAGTGAAGTAGCCGACGACGATCGCGCAGCTCGCACCGAACACGATGTTGCGCCACACCGCTCGCCAGAAGCCGATCGGGCCGCCTGTCGCCGCGTCCTGCAGCCGCACGCGCAGCGCACGCTGCCCGATCGAGCCGCGACCGCCCTGCATGGCCGTGTACACCAGCGCCCACGCGAGCAGCAGCAGGCTGATGAGCGCGTACGCCAGCAGCACGAACGATGCCAGCGCCTCGGGGCGCCACCCCGGGCCGACACCGAGCACGATGCCGACCGCGATGCCGATCAGCAGTGCGCCCAGCGCGTATCCGATCGCGAGATCGATCGCGAAAGCGCCCACACGGCGCCCGAGGGACGCCGGGGCCTCGACGCCTGACGGGCTGTTGGTCATTCGTTCTCCTGTGCTGGGGGGTCGGCGCGCTCGGGTGCGCGGCGGGCGTCGGCGGCGCTGCGCGGCGGCAGCGCGAACCGGGTGCCCTCGAGAAGGGTGCGGATGCTCAGGCGCGCACGCAGGCGGCGCCAGAACGAGCGGGTGCGACCCATCCCCCCGACGAGCGCATCCACCTCCGCCCAGAACGCGTCGATGTCGGCCGGCGTGGGCTCGGTGGGACCGAACACCTCGATATCGGCGCGGTGCGCGAGGGTCGCCACACGGGGCTCGGCGAACGCGGACGTCAGCACGCCGGCGTCCTCCTGCCGCGTCGCACCGGGGCGCACCGGGGCTCCGAGGTCGGACGCGCGGTCGACGAGCTCGTCCCAGCCACCGCTGATCCGGTCGGCGGCGCGCTCGGCCTGACGGCGCTTGCGACGGCGCGCGGCCTTCATCACGCCGATCACGATGAACGGGGCCAGCAGCAGGGCGAGCACGCCGAGGGCGCTCACCCCGATCGTCACGATCATCCACAGCAGGGCCGAGTCGAACCCGTCCTCATCCTCTGCGCCACGGTCGTCGGCCACCGTCGGCGGCAGGTCGACCGGCTCCTGCGGCGGGGGCGGCGGCTGCAGCACCTGCGGCTTGGGATCGGCCTTGGGCTTGGTGGTCTGGTCGCTCGGGACCTGGTCCTCGGGCGGCGTCGGGTCGAACGGGACCCAGCCGGCCTTGTCGAAGGCGACCTCGACCCACGCGTGCAGGTTGTCGCCATTGGCCTCGAAGACGGCGCCCCCGGCCTGGTCCTCGTCGGGGTAGAACCCCATCACGACGCGCGCGGGGATGCCGAGCTCGCGAGCCATCAGCGCCATCGCGGTCGCGTACTGCTCGTCGTCGCCGACCATCTGCTGCGAGCCGAGCAGCGTCGCGATGCGCTCCGCGCCGTGGCCGGCGCGCGACAGCGGCTGCCCCTCGAGGCCGTGGCTGAAGAAGCCGTCCTCCGACAGGAACTGCTGGAGTGCGCGCACCTGCTCGAGGGGAGTGGATGCCTCGGCCACCGCCGTCGACGCGACATCGGCCAGGTCCTTCGGCACGCCCTCCTGCTTCGGGAGCGACACCGGCGCGAACTTCTGCTTCGCGAGCTGCTCGTCGCTGGGAACCGACGGGATCACGCTGTCGAGCGTGTACGCGTCGCCCTTGCCGAGACCGGCGGTCACCACACCGGTGTCGGTGGACTCGTTGTAGTGGGCGGTGCGACGCAGGTCGTCGGCATGGTCGCCGTCGAACGTGATGCTGCGGACGGCGCCGGCGTCCGGCATCCACACGCTCTCGAGGTCGCCGATCTCGACCCGCACCGTCGCTTCGACGCCCTTCGCCTCGGCCGACATGTTCGTGCGCGCCTGCGAGAAGGCGCCGGACGAGCCCGCGCCCTTGTCGGACACGTTGTAGACCATGCCGTTGTACTCGTCCATGGTCGCCAGGCGCACGCGGGCGTCCTTGGGCAGACCCGTGACGGTGAAGAGCGTGTCGTCGGCGTGGTCGCGCACGTACGCACGGTACGACTGCAGCGGGCTGGCGTACTCACGCACGTCGAACGGCGGGATCACGACGTCGCGCAGCACGTAACGGGGCGACTGCGGCGCGGCGAACGCGCTCGTCGCGACACCGATGACACCCGCGAGCGCGACGACCCCGGCCCCCAGCAGAACCCGCCGGACGCCGGCCCCGCGGGATGCCCCCGCCTCGCCGACGGAGACGGCGGCCGCCTGCGGCAGCCACGCCTGGCGGACGGCGAGCCACACCACCGAGACGAGGCCGAACACGACGCCCTGGACCACCGGGACGAACGGCTGCGACGTGCCCAGCGCGATCTCGGCGCCCAGGAACGCGGCGGCCGGGATGAGCGCCCACGCGGCGCTGCGCAGTCGCAGCGCGAACGACGTCGTGAGCACGGCGGCCACGAGCGCGAGCAGGAACGGGACGACCAGGTGGCCGTCGTCGGCCGCGACGGGCGCGATCGTCGTGAGCAGCTGCTTGAACGACATCACCGAGCCCAGCGCCAGCAGGCCGAGAGTCTGCACGGTCGGCACGACGCCCGCGACCGTCGTCGCCGGCAGGGCGAGCGCGCCGCCGAAGAGGAAGTACACCACGATCGTCGCGGCGGCGACGGCGAGGACGCCCCAGCGGAACACCCGGCCGAGCACCGCGATGCCCATGCCGAGGACGAGTCCGCCCAGCGCCGCGACGAGGTAGCGGGGGCCGTCGAACGTCGGCCAGAACCCGACGACGGGGATCAGCAGCAGCACCGAGACGGCGACGAGGTCGAGGATCCAGCGGCGGCGCGAGAGCGGTTCGGGCGCGGGCCGTGCCGGACGCGTCGGGCGTGCGGTCTTGGCCGCGCGGGTCGCGGCGGCGGGCGCGGTCATGCGAGCACCTTGCGCAGGGCGAGGGGCAGCTGCTCCAGTGCGCCCACGGTGATGACGTCGGCGTCGCCGATGCGACGCAGGGCGGGCGGGGTGCCGGCCGGAGCGACGACGACCGCGAGCACGCGGGCGCCGAACGGCAGCCGGCTGCACGCGGTGCGCAGGTCGTTCGCGTCGACCTTGCTGCCGCACACCAGCACGACGACGCTCGCCAGCGCCAGGGTCGCGGCGACCGAGCCCGCGAGCTCGACGATGCCGCCCGCACGCGAACGGGAATGCTCCAGGCCCGACAGCGCGTCGAGGAACTGCTTGCCGGTCGCCGCCGGCAGCGCCCGCTCCTGCACGCGCACCTCCACGCGCTGCGAATCACGCAGCGCTCGCAGGCCCAGCGAGCCCGCGACCGAGATCGCCAGCTCGAACTCCTCGTCGTCGCGGTAGTCGCCGGGGCTCGTCGACAGGCCGATCACGAAGTGCGACCGGCGGGTCTCTTCGTACTGGCGCACCATGATGTGCCCGGTGCGCGCGGTGGACTTCCAGTGCACGTGACGCAGGTCGTCGCCGGCCTGGTACTCGCGCAGCGCGTGGAACGACACGTCGTCGGGCGACAGGTCGGTGGCGGGCAGGCCCTCGAGGTCGCGCAGGAAGCCGAGCGACTGCCCGTCGAACAGCACGGTCCGCGGGTGCACGAACAGGTCGACCGGCTCGTCGCGCCGGTGCACCCGCTCGAAGAGGCCCAGCGGGTCGCCGCGCACGACGCTGACGGGACCGACCTTGACGACGGCCCGGCGCGACGTCGGGATGGCGAACAGCTCCTCGGCGGCCTCGCCGGGCGCGAGGCGGTGCACGTCGAAGACGCCGCGCCCGTTGCCGACCGGCAGCACGACCCGCGAGGGCAGGATGGCGCGCGTGCCGGTGTTCGACAGCGTGAGCGCGCCGACCGCCCGCTCCCCCACGACGACGCGCGTGCGGTTGAGGTCGAGCGACACCTCGTAGGCCGTGCGGCCGATGAGGAAGAGCAGGCACAGCAGCAGCACCGTGCCGACGACGACCGCGGTGACGGTGAGCTCCCACCAGCCGAGCGACCGGCCGGCGATCCACAGCGCGACCGTCGCGGCGATGAGCACCCAGGCGACGGGGCGCACGACCCCGAACACGCGGCCGAGCACACGACCGATGGCGCGCAGCACGGTCAGCGCGAGCTGCCCGTACCCCGCGCTGCGATCCTGTGCCGCGGCCTGCGACCCGAGTGCCTCCGTCGCCATCAGGCCGCGGACCTCGCCTGCGGCGCCGCGACGGACTCGAGCACGCGTGCGACGACGGTCTCGGCGGACGTGCCGCCGAACTCGGCCTCGGGGTCGAGCACGATTCGGTGCGTCCACACCGGGCCCGCAAGCGTCTTGACGTCGTCGGGCAGCACGAAGTGGCGTCCCTGGGCTGCGGCGAAGACCTTGGCGATCCGCACCATCGCCAGCGATCCGCGCACCGAGACTCCCAGGCGCGTCGCCTTGTCGTCGCGCGTGGCCTCGGCCAGCTGCGCCGTGTAGCGGAGCACCGCCGGGTCGACGTGCACCGTGCCGGCGAGGTCGGCCATGTCGGCCACCGCACCGGTCGTGATGATCGCCGGCAGGTGTGCCGACGGGTTGCGGTCGGCCGCGCCCGCGAGGATGCGCTCGGCGACCGCGAGGTCGGGGTAGCCGATCGACGTCTTCACGAGGAAGCGGTCGAGCTGTGCCTCGGGCAGCTTGTACGTGCCGGCCTGCTCGATAGGGTTCTGCGTCGCGATGACCAGGAACGGGCGGCCGACCTCGTGCGCCACGCCGTCGACGGTGACCCGCGACTCCTCCATGACCTCCAGGAGCGCCGACTGCGTCTTCGGCGAGGCGCGGTTGATCTCGTCCGCGAGCACGATCGACGCGAACACGGGGCCGCGGTGGAACTCGAAGCGGCGCGACGTCTGGTCGTAGATCGTGACGCCGGTCACGTCAGACGGCAGCAGATCGGGAGTGAACTGGATGCGCGTGCTGCTGCCCTGAACCGTGGCCGCGAGAGCCTTGGCGAGGCTCGTCTTGCCCGTGCCCGGGGCGTCCTCGAGCAGCACGTGGCCCTCGGCGAGCATCGCCGACAGCACCAGTCCCACCACCTCGCGCTTGCCCATGAGGGCCTGGTCGACGTTGTCGACAAGTCGCGCGAAGGTGCCCTGGAACCAGGCCGCCTGTTCGGGGGTCATCGTCATGTGAGTCTCGTTCTCTCGTTGCGTCGTGTCGTGTTCGGAAGAGGGATGCCGCACTAAGGCCAGACGTAGGACTCGGACATGCCCCAGCCTTGGATGTCGGCGGCCACGGTGTGCCCCTGGTAGCCGTACCAGCAGCTCAGGTCGAAGCTCCCGTTGGCCGGCACGGTGTACGTGTTGTACGACGTGCCCGGCATGAGGCGGCCGTCCTCGAAGCACCCGATCCTGTAGGTGCCGGCGGGGAAGTTCTCCACGTGGACCTGGAAGTAGTAGCACTGGACGGTGCATCCGCTCTTGGCCGCGCCTCGGCTGACCCACGCTCGAGCCTTCGGCTTGGCGACCGTGGTCGCCGAGTCTGCCGGCGAGACGGAGCTCCACTGGCCGGCCGCATCCTGGGCGCGTGCCTCGATGCGGTGCGTCTCGCTGTAGCCGTAGTTGCCCGTCGTGCCGCCGTTGTTCGCGACGTTCTGCCAGCCGCCGCCGTCGATCCGGATCTGCATCTGGGTGATCGCACGGCCGTTCTCAGCCGGAGCCGTCCACTCGTACACGATGCTCGTCCCGCTGGTCTTCGCGGTCGCAGACGGAGTCTTCACCGGACCGTACGGCGTCGCGGCGTTCGACGCGGCAGACGCGGCGCCGTCGTACCGGACAGCATCCATCGACGTGTACGCGCGGAGCGTGACGTTGTAGCTCTTCCCGTTGGTCAGACCGGCGATCGTGCTGCCGTTGAAGGCCTGCCACGAGTTCCCGCCGTCGACCGAGTACTGGTACTGCAGTTCAGACCCGCTCGCGCCGTTTCCATCGCCTGCCGTGTAGGTCACGTGGACGAGGTTGTCGCCGCTCGGTGTCGTGGCTCGCACGTCGGTGGGGGCGTCGGGCGCGACGAACGCGCGACGCGCTGCAGAGGCCGCGCTCCAGTCGCCCCACCCGGCCTTGTTCTGTGCGCGCACCTGGAACGTGTAGTCCGTCGTCGAGGTCGCGAGATTGATGACCTGGCGCAACGAGCCCGCGGGCACGTCGAGCGTGTTCGTGACGGTGTTCCCCTGCAGCACCTGCACCTGGTACGCCGAGATCGCCGCGCCATTCGTCGTCGGCTGCGCCCACAGCACTTCCAGCTGCGCCTGGTCGCCCACCGGCGTGAGCCGGTTCGTCGTCGGCGCCGCCGGAGGCTCCGGCGCCTTGGCCGGCACCTCTTCGAGTGACCACGGGCTCCAGCTCGAGGGCTCCGGGGCCAGGTTCACCGCCTGCACCTGGACCTGGTACGACATGCCGTTCTCCAGCCCGGTCCACACCGTCGAGTTGCCGGTCACGCCCTTCTTGAGCGCGACCCCCGACAGCGGCGCCGGCGAGATCTGCAGGTTGAAGGATTGGACGGGCGACCCCGGGGTGGGCGGCGTCACCCACGTCACGGTCAGGCTCGCGTCGCCGAACGTCAGCGTCGGCGCCTGAGGCGTGTCGGGGCGCGCATCGGGGCGTGCCTCGGCAGAGGGCGCGGAGGGGTCCGAGTCTCCGACGCGGTTCGTGGCGACCACCGTGAAGTTGTACTTCACATTGTTGGTCAGCCCGTCCAGCGTGCAGGTCGTCGACGTGCAGCTCTTGGTGTACTTCGCGGTCGTCGACGTCACGGTGTAGCCGGTGATCTCGGCGCCGTTGTCGGCGGGCGGCGTCCACGACAGCACGACGGTGCGGTCCTGCACGCTCGACACGATCGGCGTGCCCGGCGTCGCAGGGCGTCCCTGCACGGTGAGGCGGATGCGACCTTCGACCTCGCGGTCGACGTCGGCGGTGGCGTCCTGGATCCGGTACCGGACCACCATCGTGCCGAAGAAGTCCTCGTTGGGCGTCACCTCGACCCTGTCACCCGAGACCTTCACATTGCCGTCGCCGGTGTCGAGCGAGGCCGTCGTGATCTTGAGCGGCTTGCCGTCCTTCTCGAACGGGTTGAAGTCGTTGTCGAGGACCGCGACGGACTGGGTCTTGCCCTGGTGCGCCTCGTCGATCACGTCGTCGTTCGCGGTCGCGAGCGGACGGGTGGATGCCGTCACGTTGACCGTCACCGAGCCGTCGATGGGCTCCGTCACACCGTCGGTGATCTTGAGCTTGATCGTCGCCGCGGTGCCCTTCTTGGTGTCGGCCGCGGCGCTCACGCGCAGCTCGCCCTTCTCGATCGAGGCGGTCATGCCCGCAGGCGAGCCGCCGACGATCTCGTACTTCATGCCCGCCAGATCGTCCTTGTCGGGGTCGGTGGTGAGCGACTTCAGGTCGAGACCGGTCGGTTCCTCGCCGGGCGCGACCTCCATCGCGCCGTTCGCGAACGACGGCTGCTGGTTGTCGGGCGGAAGCACCAGGACGGGCAGCGTCAACGTCGCCTCACGCCCCTCGGGGTCGTCGGGGCCGCTGCCGTCGGTGACCTCGAACGTGATCGCATCGTCGCCGAAGTAGCCGGCCGCAGAGGTGTAGACGAGGGTCTTGGCGTCCTTGATGAGACTCGATCCGTCGTTGTGGACGGCTGCCACCTTCGCGGCCTCGGTGATGATGACATCGCCGCCGCCGGCGGCGCGGACGTGCTCGGCGAGCGGGATCTCGATCGTCTCGCCGCTCTTGACCTCGATCGGCTCGACGGTCGTCAGGACGGGCGGCAGCGACGACAGGCCCGGCACGTGGATGAAGGCGGAGGCCGCGTTGCCGTCCTCGTCCGTCAGCGTGTACTGGATGAGCTGCGGCGCGTCGGTGAGCGTGACGCGAACCTTGCCGCCCTTCACGACGCGGGCCGTGGCGTCGTTCACGGTCACCTGCAGCGCCTCGATGGTCCCGTCGGGATCCTCGTCGTTCGCGAGGACGTCGACGTCGGTCACGCCGTCCTCGACGTCGGGGGCGCGCACGTAGTCGTCGCGGGCGACCGGCGGCAGCAGGGGCACGTCCTCGGCCACGGTGATCTGCAGCACGGCCGTCGCCTTGGCGCCGCGGGCGTCCTTGATGGAGTACTGCAGCGAGGTCTCGACGGGCTTGCCGGGCGCGGTCACGACGACGCGGTCGCCCTGGACCTTCGCCGTCACGCCGACGCCCTCCGGCAGCACGAGCGCGTTGGCGATGAGGCCGAAACGGTCGCCGTCGGGGTCGGAGTCGTTCGCCAGCACCGGCACGGCGACGGTGCGCCCGGGGCGCATGACGATGGTGTCCTTCACCGCGTACGGCGCCTGGTTCGCGGCCTCGGGCGGGGCGATGCCGACGCTGATCGTCGCCGTCGCCTCGGCACCCAGCCGGTCGCGCACGCGGTACGTGAAGCCGTCGACGCCCGACGTGTCGCCGAACGCCTCGTACACGAGGTAGTCCGAGCCGGTCTCGACGATGCGCCCCTTCTTCGGGGGCGAGTCGATGCCGACGAGCTCGACCGAATCGCCGTCGGCGTCGATGCCGTCCAGCGGCACCGCGATGCGGACCCGGCTGCCCGTCAGCACGCGGGAAGTGATGTCGCGCGGACGCGGCGCGGCGTTCGTCTCGAGGTTCACCGGCACGACCTGGATCGTGATGTAGCCGGCATCCTTCTGCCCGGTGCTGTCGACGACCTCGTACGTGGCGTAGACGGTGCCCGGCTCGTCCGACGCACGGAATCGCACGGTGTCCTGCGACACAAAAGCCTCGCCGTCCTCGGGCTCGGGCAGAGGCTCGACGAGGTCGGGGGCGACGTGGATCGTGTCGCCGTTCGGGTGGTAGTCGTTGTCGAGCACCGGGATGGTCACGACGTCGCCGGCACGCACGACCGCCTGGTCGTCGTTCGCGACGGGCGGGCGCAGCTGCGCGGGCGCCGGCACCGGGATCACGATGACGTCCGCTTCGGCCTGCTGCGAGCCGTTCGAGATGCGGTACGTGATGCGCACCTGCTCGGACAGCGCCGCCTGGTCGGTGATGCGCAGCGTCTCATGGTTGAGCACCGCGACGCCGATGCCCGAGTTGGACTCAGCCGTCACGGACTGCACGACGAGGATGCCGCCGTTCGGGTCGCTGTCGTTCTGCAGCACGTCGACGAGCACTTCGCCGCCGGCCGGCAGCAGTGCGATGTCCCGCACGGCGACCGGGGGCAGGTCGGTCTCGGATTCCTCGATGACGTCGACGCGCACGAGCCCGGGGACCGGGTCGACCCCCGCCGCCACGAGGTACTGCACGTAGTACGTACCGGGGGTGTCGGAGTTGAACGTGAAGGTCTTGTTCGGGTAGTCCGGGTTGATCGTGGCTCCCGCGACCTCGTCGACGCGGGCGAGGCGCAGCGGCTCACGCGTGGAGCTGACGTCGTTCTGCAACGGCGAGACCGTCGCCGTCTTGCCGACGCGGACGACGACGTAGTCGGCGTTCGTGACGGGGATGGTGGAGCCGATCGGCTTGACGTCGAAGCGCACCGGACCCGTGCCGTCGTCATCGCCGTCCGAGACGACGACCGGCACCTCCTTGCGGCCCTGCGTGCCGCCGACCGCGCGGAACGTGATGCGGCCGTCCGACGTGAAGTCGGACTCGTCGCCGTCGGAGGCGTACGCCGACTTCAGGAAGACGTCGTCGCCGTCGGGGTCGTACCAGTCCGGCAGCACGTTGTAGGTGACCGTGCCGCCCGCCTCGACCGCGACAGTCGTGGTGCGCTTGGCCTTGGGTGCCTCGTTGACGTCCCAGCCGTGGACGGTGAGCGAGACCGTCGCAGTGTCGGTGCCGCCGCGGCCGTCGGTGATCTCGTAGGTGAACTTCGTGGAGCCGGCCGCCTCGTCGGGCACCGAGATCTGCAGCGCGCGCCCGTTGTCGACCTGCTGGATCTCGCCGAACGACGGCCCGTCGCCGGTGACGCGCGCGGTCAGGATGTCGCCGTCGGGGTCGCTGTCGTTGTCGAGGACGGCGAGCATCGTGGTGCGCCCCGGGCGCACGCCGAAGTCGTCGTCCGTCGCCGTCGGCGGGGTGTTGATCTCCGAACGCTTGGGCAGCGTCGTCTCGGTGGTGTCCTCGGTGGTCTGCTCGTCGTCCTCGGAGTCGCCCTCGGGGGGCGTGATCTCGTCCCAGTTGTCGACCCGCTGAAGATCGTCGACGGCCATCCAGGTCGCGCCGCTCACGACGTCGTTGAGCACGACGATGTCGCGGTTCACTCGGAAGGTCAGCACCGATGTGGGCTCGATGCCCTCGACGTCGCTCTTCAGGTCGTCGGCGTCGCCGGTGCAGTCGCGCACGAATCGTCCCGAGCCGCTCCAGGCCGCGTACGTGCAGCCGTCGAGGTACACGGGCGCGGCGGGAGTGCCCTCACGGCCGGCATCCGTCGTCTTCGGCTTCGAGCCGTCGAACGGCACGCGCACCAGTCCGCTGCTCGTGGCGACGGCGACCGCGTCGGCGGCCGCGGACGCCTGCTGCAGCTGGGTCGCCTCGGGCACCTTCACCTGCGTGCCGTCGGCGAACACGGTGCCGCTGTCGGAGTCCAGCACCACCGGCTGGTCGCCGACCACGGTGATCGAGGCCTTGGCGTCCTTCTTCAGCCCGTCGAGCGCGCGCGACTCGGGGTCGCCCGGCTCGCCCTCGGCGTCGGTGCGCACGACGACGATCTCGCCCTTGTCGGGCGAGACCGCGTACACGGTGCCGTCGAGGCCGACCGCCACGGCCGCACCCTTGCCGAGTTCGACGACAGGGTCTTCGCCCTTGATCTTGAGGGAGCCGCCCGCGGGTGCCACCCACAGTCCGCCCTTCGCGGGGTCGAGCACTGCGACGGTCTGGCCACCGAGGGCCACGACAGCCGAACCCGGCAGGTCTGCGGGCTCGGCGAGGGCGACGTTCGCCGGGTCGACCGTCGACACGGTCGAGTTCTCGGCGTCGACCATCAGCACCGTGGCGCCGGACTGCAGGATGTCGTAGTCCTGGCTCGGCGTGCGCAGCGCGCCGTCGAGCACCTCGGACTCGTGGTTGAAGTGACCGACCAGCAGGCTGGACTGCTTGGTCACCCACACACCGCCGTCGTGCAGATCGACCTCGGTCGTCGGCAGGCCGTCGTAGACGAACGCGAGGGTGGTGATGGCGACCGCGGCCGCGCTGACGACACCGGCGGAAGCCAGTGTGCGCGGGCGCGCGCGCAACCACGCGAAAGACCTCATGGAACGTCAGCCTCCTGGGGACGGCGGCATCGTCGTCCGTGCGGTGCGAGCTGACGTGGGGCGTCGGCTGCACACACCGAAGACGGGGGATCCGCTTCAGAATACCCGTTCGATCAGGGAACCTGTGACGCGAGCATGGGGACAATCACCCATCCTCCGACCGGCTCCGCGCCGGTCGGAGGCGGGCTCGGGAACCGGTCGAAGGACGATCTCAGGAACCGGTCGTAGGACGACCTCAGGAACCGGCCGCTGAGCCTGTCGAAGCGCCCACGTACTCCCGCAGGTGCTTCGCGGTGAGGGTGCCGGCACCGGCGACCAGGTCGGCGGGCGTGCCTTCGAACACGATCGATCCGCCGTCGTGGCCGGCGCCCGGTCCGATGTCGATGATCCAGTCGGCGTGCGCCATGACGGCCTGGTGGTGCTCGATCACGATGACGCTGTTGCCGGCCTCGACGAGGCGGTCCAGCATCCCGAGCAGGTTGTCGACGTCGGCGAGGTGCAGGCCCGTGGTGGGCTCGTCGAGCACGTAGATCGCGCCCTTCTTCGCCATCGAGATCGCCAGCTTGAGGCGCTGCCGCTCGCCGCCGGAGAGCGTGTTGAGCGCCTGGCCCAGCGTCAGGTAGCCGAGCCCCACGTCGATCATGCGCGCGAGCGTCGTGTGGGCGGGTCCCTTCGTGAAGAACGTGGATGCCTCGTCCGCCGACATCGCTAGCACCTCGGCGATGTTCTTGCCGTCCAGCGTGTACTCCAGCACCTCGTCGCTGAAACCCGACCCCTCGCACAGCTCGCACAGGGTCTCGACGCTCTGGGTGAAGCCGAGGTTGGTGATGATGACGCCGAGGCCGCGGCACGCGGGGCACGCACCCTCGGAGTTGGCGCTGAAGAGCGCGGGCTTCACGCCGTTCGCCTTCGCGAACGCCGACCGGATCGTGTCGAGCAGGCCGGTGTAGGTCGCCGGGCTGGAGCGCCGGTTGCCCTTGATCGGCGACTGGTCCACGACCACGACGTCGTCGAAGCCGGGCACGTTGCCGTGGATGAGCGAGGACTTGCCCGACCCAGCCACTCCGGTCACGACGGTGAGGATGCCGAGCGGCACGTCGACGTCGACCTTCTTGAGGTTGTGCTGGGTGGCGCCGCGGATCTCGAGCGCGCCCTTCGCGGCGCGCGTCGCCTCCTTGAGCCTCGCGCGGTCGTCCAGATGGCGCCCGGTGAGGGTGCCCGAGGCGCGCAGGCCCGCGACGTCGCCCTCGTACTGCACCTCGCCGCCGGCGCGGCCGGCGCCCGGCCCCAGATCGACGACGTGATCGGCGATCTCGATGACCTCGGGCTTGTGCTCGACGACGAGCACCGTGTTGCCCTTGTCGCGCAGCTGCTCGAGCAGATCGTTCATGCGCTGGATGTCGTGCGGGTGCAGACCCGCCGTCGGCTCGTCGAACACGTAGGTGATGTCGGTGAGCGCCGATCCGAGGTGCCGGATCATCTTGGTGCGCTGCGCCTCCCCGCCCGACAGCGTGCCCGACGCGCGATCCAGCGACAGGTACCCGAGCCCGACCTCGACGAACGAGGCGATCGTCTGGCGCAGCCCGACCATGAGCGGCGCGACCGCGGGATCGTCCACCGTGTCGAGCCAGTCCGCGAGGTCGGAGATCTGCATGGCCGCGGCATCCGCGATGCTCGTCCCGTTGATCTTGGAGGACCGCGCGCCCTCGTTGAGGCGCGTGCCGCCGCAGTCGGGGCACGGCATGAACTTGACCGCGCGCTCGACGAAGGCGCGGATGTGCGGCTGCAGCGCGTCGCGGTCCTTCTGGAGCATCGCCTTCGTGATCTTGGGGACGAGCCCCTCGTAGGTCATATTGATGTTCTGGATCTTGACCTTCGTCGGCTCCTTGTAGAGGAAGTCGGCCAGCTCCTGTTCGGTGTAGTCCTGGATCGGCTTGGCCGCGTCCACGAATCCGGACTCGGTGAAACCGCGCACCATCCAGCCGTCGGCGTTGTACCCCGGCACCTGGATCGCGCCGTCGGCGAGCGACTTGGTCTTGTCGTACAGCTCGTCGAGGTCGATGTCGCTCACCTCGCCGAGACCTTCACAGCGCGAGCACATGCCGCCGGTGATCTCGAACGAGCGGCGCTCCTTGATCTTCTTGCCGCCCTTCTCGAGCGTCACGGCGCCGGCGCCCGACACCGAGGGGATGTTGAACGAGAACGCCTGCGGCGATCCGACGTGCGGCTGTCCGATGCGGCTGAACAGCAGGCGGAGCATCGCGTGCGCGTCGGTCGCGGTGCCGACCGTGGAGCGCGCGTTGGCGCCCATGCGCTCCTGGTCGACGATGATCGCGGGGCTCACGTTCTCGAGCGCGTCGACGTCGGGCCGGTTCAGCTGACCCATGAACTGCTGCACGAAGGTCGGGTAGGTCTCGTTGATGAGCCGCTGCGACTCGTTGGCGATCGTCGCGAACACGAGCGACGACTTGCCCGAGCCGCTCACCCCGGTGAACACGCTCAGCCGGCGCTTGGGGATGTCGACGGACACGTCCTTCAGGTTGTTCTCACGCGCCCCGACGACGCGGATGACCTCGTGGGAGTCGGCGATGTGGGGCGCGGCGCTGCCATCCCCGCCCGGTTGATGAGCCTGTCGAATCATGCGCCCCAGTCTGCCCGGCAACCCGGACATCCCGCTTCCTCAATCCTGCTCGATCGGGCCATTCCGAGGTTTGGGGCGCAGAAGCCCCCTTGGGGCGCGCTTCTCGCGCCCCAAGGGAGCACACGCGCCCCAAACCCGAGAGAGGGACACGACCCGCAACGGGTCAGGCGGGGTCGACGGCGAAGTTGTCGCGGAACACCGCGTCGGGGTCGTACGTCGCCTTCACCGTGCGCAGGCGTTCCAGTGTCGCGGGCGGGAAGGCCTCGGCGATGCGCTCGGGGCGCTCGGACGAGTCGAAGCTCAGGTACATGCCCTGCGTGTGCGCCGCCAGCGAGCGCCACGCCGCGTCCAGCCGGGCGGGATCGCCGCCGAGGGCGGCGACCGAGAAGTTCGAGGACCGGTGCGCGTAGGCCGTCGCATCCTCGGCCACGTCGGCGACGGCCCCGCCGACCGCGCGCAGCTGGAAGAACGGCACGGCACCGGTGCGCAGCATCCCGTCGACCGCTTCGGCGAACGCGGGCGTGACGTGTTCGACGAGCGCCGAGCGCGAGTGGGGCTCGCCCGCGCCGTGCTGCGGACCGAGGTCGGCGTTCGCCATGACCTGCGCGTACGTCGTGAGCTGCACCTGCTGCTGAACGAGCGGCGCGAGCTCGGCGAACGGCTGCAGGCGCGCGATGATCGTGTCGGGGTCATCGGAGTCGACGAGTCCGTACAGCTGCACGATCTGTGGCTGCCCCGGACGCGGGGCGCCGGTGAGCAGGAACATCGTGAGGTCGCGCGGCGCCGCCTCGACGATGCGTCCGTAGCCCTCCAGGAACGCGGGCAGGTCGTCGACCTGGAACGCGAGCTGCGCGTGGCCGAGCTGCCCCACCTCGTCGACCTCGAACTCGAATGCCGTGACGATGCCGACGTTGGCGCCCGCGCCGCGGATCGCCCAGAAGAGCTCGGGGCGGGTGGAGGCGTCGGTGCGCACGATCGAGCCGTCGGCGAGCACCACCTCGGCCGCGCGCAGGTGGTCGATGGTCAGGCCGTGCTCACGCGCGAGCAGGCCGATGCCGCCGGCGGTCGCGAGGCCGCCGACGCCCACCCCGCCGTAGTCGCCGGACGACAGCGCCCAGCCGTGCTCGCCGAGGGCGGCGGCGACCTGCGTCCACCGGGCGCCCGGGCCGATGCGCACGAGGCGCCGGCCGGCGTCGAGCACCTCGATCGCGTTCAGCAGCCGCAGGTCGATGACGATGCCGCCGTCGTTGGTGCTGCGGCCGCTGATGCCGTGCCCGCCGCTGCGCACCGACAGCGGGATCGAGGGATGCCGTCGGGCGAACCCGATCGCCTCCCCGACCTGCGCCGCCGTGGCCGGCTGCAGGACGATCCCGGGGGCGCCGCCGCGCATGTAGGTGGAGCGGACGTCGCCGTAGTCGAAGTCGCCGGGCTCGATGGCGCGCAGCCCCGCAGGCACGTCGTCGTACGCGATGCCGTCGCGGCGCGCGGCGAGCGCGGCCGACGACCGCGCCGGGGCGACGGAGACACCGCCGGCGCTCCGCTCGGCGGCCACGAGCTCGCGCACCGCGGGCGCGACCTCTTCGCCGTAGAACCGCAGCAGGTTCGGGTCGTCGCCGGCGAGGATGAACGTGCTGATGCCGTCTTCGAGCGCGAGCCGGGCGAGACGCTCGGCGAACTCGTGCGGGTCTGCGGCCAGCTGCCCGATGTTCAGCAGCCGGCGGATCTCACGCGGGTCGCGGCCGGCCGCGGCGGCCGCCTCGTCGATGGCCGCGTTGCCGCGGGAGAGATCGCCCGGCTTCATGTAGCCGAGCGACGGCAGCCAGCCGTCGCCCTTGCGGCCGGTGAGTGCGAGCATGCGCGGCTTGTACGCGCCGATCAGGATCGGCACCTCGTGCGCCGGGCGCGGGCCGCGCTTGGCGCCGTGCACGCGGTGGAAGCGGCCGTCGGTGAAGACACCGCCGCGCTCGTCGGTGCGCCAGAGCTCCCGCATGACGTCGATGGCCTCGCCCAGTGCGGTGACGGACTCGCCCGCGGTCAGGCGCCCACCGCCCATCGCCTCGATGGCGTCCCAGAAGCCGCCGGCGCCGAGACCGAGCTCGAAGCGGCCGCCCGACAGCAGGTCGAGGCTCGCCGCCGAGCGGGCGACGACCGCCGGCGGACGCAGCGGCACGTTCAGCACGTTGGGCGCGATGCGGATCGTGTCGGTGCGGGCCGCCACGAACGACATGAGGGTCCACGTGTCGAGGAACGCGGGCTGGTACGGGTGGTCCTGGAAGGTGACGAGATCGAGACCGGATGCCTCGGCCACCTGCGACAGCAGCACCGGCGCGTCGGGTGCCGCGGCCGAGGGGGTGATGAACGCGCCGAATTCGACCGCGTGTCCGTAGTCCATGTAGAGCCTCCGCGGACGCCAACCGGCGGCATCCACTGTTCATTCCATCGCATGCTTCTCCCTCGCGCCGCCCGGCATGCGTAGGCTGACGCTCGATGGCCACTGTGAGCGTCGTGATCCCGTCGCTGAACGACGCCGAGATGCTGCGGCACTGCCTGGCAGCACTGGCCGCCCAGACACGTGCGCCCGACGAGATCATCGTGGTCGACAACGGATCCGATGACGACACCGCCGAGGTCGCGCGTGCCGCGGGGGCGCGGGTCGTGGCGGAACCGGTCCGCGGCGTGCTGCGCGCGACCGCCGCCGGGTTCGACGCCGCGACGGGCGAGGTCGTCGGGCGGCTCGACGCCGATTCGCGGCCCGCCCAGGACTGGGCGGCACGGATCGACCGGCGATTCAGCGCCGACCCGACCCTCACCGCCCTCACCGGCACCGGGACGTTCTACGGCGGCAGCCGCTTCTGGCGCTTCATCGGGCACCACGTGTACCTCGGCGGGTACCTGTTCGTGTTCCGGGCGGTCATCGGGCACGTCCCGCTGTTCGGCTCGAACTTCGCGATGCGACGCGACGCCTGGGTCGGCATCCGCTCCCGCGTGCACCTCGACGACCCGCACGCGCACGACGACCTCGACATCAGCCTCGTGCTGCCGCCTGATGCCGGCATCGAGTTCGACCCGCGGCTGCACGTGCAGGTGTCGGCGCGGCCGTTCGAGAGCTGGGCGGGATTCGGGCGGCGCGCGTCGTGGGCGTTCCACATCGTCGGCGTCAACCTGCGGGAGGTGCCGTGGCTGCGCCGGGTATGGCGCTGCGCGCAGGGCCGGCGGGATCGACGCCGACGGCAGCGCGAGCTGGGGCTGCGGCATCCGCACCGTCCTGGTCCGCTGCGGCGGCGTCGGGCGCCGCAGGCAGTCGCGGACGAGGAGACCCGCCCGGTCAACCCCGCATGAGGTCGCGCATCGCCTCGGTGAGCTGGTGCGGCGCCGTCTCGCACGGACTGTGGCCGGTGGGCAGCACGAGCAGGCGCGCCCCGATCCGCTCGGCGAACGCCCGATGCGCCGACGTGCGCCACACGTCGCCCGTCCCGGTCGCGACGAGGATCGGGATGCCGGCGGCCCGCAGTTCGCGCGACAGCTCCGGCGTGCGCTGCATGAGCGCCATGATGTCGGCCACGCTCGACGCGCGCGTGAGCTCGAAGCGCGCCGTCACGAAGACGGCCCGCTCCCGCGGCGCGCGGTGCACGTTGTGCCGCAGCGCCGCGATGAACGGCCGCCCGAGCGCGCGTCCGGGCACGACGTAGCTGAAGGGCCCCAGCACCTTGAACCCGCGCAGCGCCCGGCCTGCCAGCGGCGGCGCCGACAGCAGGGTCAGGCTCGCGAAGAGCTCGGGATGACGGGATGCCGCCACCTCCGCCACCGTGCCGGCGAACGAGTACCCCAGCACGTGCGCCGGCACCGCCCCCGCACGGAGCACCGCGAGCAGGTCGTCCACGAACAGGTCCAGCGTGTAGCGCCGCTGCGGCGGATCGAGGTTCTCGGGCCCCGCGGGCGCCGACTCGAACTGCCCGGCGAGGTCGAAGGACTCGACCCGGAAGCCGGCTGCCGCGAACAGCGGCATCATGAGAGTGAAATCCTCTTTCGAGCCGGTCATGCCCGGCACGAGCACGACTCGCGGTCCCTCGGCCGGTCCCAGCGCGACGCGGGCGAGCAGGCCGCTCGGCGCATCGACCGCGTCGCGTGCCGCGCCCTCGGGGAGCACGCTCCAGTCGATCGGGACCAGCGCGGCATCGAGAGCCGCCGCGCGCGCCATGCGCTCCGCAGCCGGCGCGAGCGGTGCCGGGCCGTCGTCGGCGGGCGCGCTCACGACGGCATCCTAGGCGCGTGCCGCCGGGGCGCCGAACGACGCGGCGAGGGCGATCGAATCGAAGAAGCTCAGCATCGCGTTGCGCAGTTCGCCCAGCGGTGTCGCGAAGCTCGCGAGCACCACCTGCTTCGACCCGGGCACGGCGTACCAGTAGTCGGCCTCCAGGCGGGTCGCGGTCACGGCGACACCGTCCTCCTCCACCGTCTCCTGGTACTCGCGGTCGGTCCGCAGCACGCTCGCGCGCGGCCCGTCCAGGCGGCGGGCCGTGTCGGCGACGCCGACCGCCGACGTCGCCAGCCCCTCGCGCAGCACCGACAGGACGGCATCCGCGCTCGTCCCCACGGCGGGGGTCATCCGCAGCCGCTTCGGAGCGTGGACCGTGAGGGATGCCGGCGTCCAGACCCCCGGCGCGGCCTCGAGGCACAGGAACAGAGCGTGCGCCTCGGCCTCCCGCGCGGCGGAGACGGCCCGGTCGAAGGACTCGCGCAGGCGACGCCGCGCGATCGCCGCGTCGTCGGCCGCGCCCACCAGATCGCGGACGGTCGCGTCGATCTGCGCGCGCGCCTGCCGCTCGTCGCGAGGATCGACGGTCAGCCACCGCCCGGGCAGCTGGAAGGTCAGCCGCGGCGGCGCGGCCTCCGCCTGCCGGCCACTCACTCGCCGTCCGCGATCGCGCGCATCTGCGCGGGCGACAGCGTGATCGAGTACGGGTTGTCGTCGTCGAGGCCGAGGGCCGAGTACACCTCGGGGGTCACCGTCAGCTCGGCTCGCTGCGCGTCGAACTCGTCCTCGTAGTCGCTGAGCTGCCCAGGCACGAATGCGAGCGTGACCTCGTGACGCGAGCCCACCGGGTCGGCGACGAACACCGGTGCGGCGGAGCGGACGGCGCCGGCGATGCCGGCATCGCTGGAGTCCTCGAGGTACAGCGTGACCACGAGCTGGGTCTCCCACGGGAAGTTCGAGTGGGTGACGGCGACGGTGGCGTCGTTCACGCCGTCGACCGCAGACAGCTGCGCCTCCAGATCGGTCACGTCGGGGTTGCCCGCGCATCCGGCGAGCGCCAGGGCACTCACGGCGACCAGTGCGATCACCGCCGGGATGCGGAGCCGTCCGCCCCGGTCACGAGCCACGCGAGTACTGCGCAACGTACACCTCCTCATAGCCGCTGTCGCCTTCGCCCGCGAAGAAGATCTCGTCGCCCGGTCGCGGCTCGGGCAGGTAGTGCTCGGCCTGCTCACCGTACATGCCGGCGTCGTGCATCGGCCAGACGAGCGGGCGGTACTCCTGCCAGTCGGCGTCGAAGACGGCGAGGCGGTCCACCGGATCGAGGCCGACGAACTCCAGCGTGTGCACCGGATCGATGCCGTTCTTGATCTGCGTGACGCGCACGCCGTCCGGCATGTCGCTGTAGTGCTTGTCGATCGCCGACCCCGCGACGAACACCGACTCCACGCGATCCGAGACACGCGGATCGGTCGCGAGCTCGCCGGCCATCATGCCGCCCAGCGACCACCCCGTGAACATGATCGGGGCGTCGCTCTCGAAGACGCCCGCGTCGGTCATCGCCTGCCACACGGCCTCCTCGTACTGCGTCCGCATCTCGGGGAAGAGCGACAGCATGAGGTCGGTGCGCAGGTCGTTCATCGCGCCGTCGGTGTTGAACGGGCCCCAGTTCTGCGTGCTCGGGGTCTGCACCCGCCACGACACGATGTTGCCGGCCTCGTCGTGCACCGCGACCACGCGGATCTCGGTGAGCGAGTCCTTGCCGAAACGGTCCTGCTGCGCGAGCTGCTGCATCAGCCCCTGATAGTCCCGCGCCTCGGCGGCCTCGTCCGTCTTCTGGGTCACGCTCTTGCGCAGCTGCGGCGAGCCGACCTGCTCGGCGACGGCCAGCGCGACGATCAGGCCGGCGAGCACGACACCGAGCACGAGCAGCCCGATCGCACCGAAGGCGGTGAACACGATGCCGATGAGGGCGGCCGCGATCACCACCATGAGCAGCACCACCAAAGACGACACGAGGGCGCTCAGCGCCTGCCCGAGCCAGTCGAGCACCGGCGCGAGCACCGTGCCGAGCCAATCCCCCACCGCCGACAGCACGTCGCCGACCCCGCCCCAGAACTGGTCCCAGTTGTCGCCCCACGAGTCGGCGCCGTGCTCGATGGCGGTCTCGATCTCGCGGATCGCACGGTCGGCGGCATCCCGGATCCGGTCCCGCGCGTCGTACAGCGCGGTACGCGCACTGTCGACGTGCGCATTGGCGGTGGCGATGTCGTCGTAGGCCGCCCAGCGCTCCTCCTTGAGGGAGGTCGTCGGCTCGCCCTTCGCCTCGGCGAGGGTGATCGCGTTGTCGAGGTCGTCGATGCCGCCCTCGAGCCGGTACGCGCGGTCCTGGTAGTAGTCGGCGTCCTCGATGGCTGCGCGCGCCTTGTCCTGGATGGGGCCCAGCTCGACGGCGAAGGTCGTGAGAGCGGTCGCGGTGCCGCCGTACCGGCGGTGCGCACGGCGGAGGCCGCGGGCCGCCTCGTCGGCGCTGTCGCGCAGCGCATCGGTGGCCTGCGAGACCTGACCGTCGACGATGTCGCGCAGCGCCTCGGCGGCCTTCTCGATCGCGGACGCCGTCACCTGCAGTCGGCGCGCTCGCCGTTCGAGCTCATCGGGCTCGCCCGCGAAGACGTCCTCGAAGTCGATCGCCAGTCCGGAGGCCACGTGTCAGCCCATCTCTTCGTCGAGTTCGGTGAGGCTCTCGGCGATCGCCTCGAGCCAGTCGCCGACGGCCACGAGCTGCTCTTCGAGCTTGCCCCGGTTGTGGTCCCAGTTGCCGGCGAAGTCGCGCACTCGGCCTGCGAGGCGGGAGTCGCCCGTGAGGTCGGCGAGGTCCTCCCCCACCCGGTCGGCGCTGCGGAAGGTGTCGAGGGCGCCGTCCACGCGCGACTGCGCCGTCTCGAGCGCGGTCAGGTCGACGTCGATATCGGCCACGATCACCCCTTTCGTCTCGAGGCGAGCCTAGGGGAAGCCGCGCGCATCGCCGATGGGGACAGTTCCCCATGTGGGCCCCACCCGGGCCGGCGTCAGGGGATCTCCAACACCGCCGTCGCGCCGACGGGTCAACGCTCGGTCACACGGTGCGCCAGCATCCGTCGACGTGATCGTCGACCATGCCGGCCGACTGCATGAGCGCGTACATCGTGGTCGGGCCGACGAACCGGAACCCGCGCTTGCGCAGCGCCTTGCTCATCGCGTCCGACGCCGGCGTCGTGGCCGGCACGTCGGCGAACGTCGACGGACGACGATGGGATGCCGGCGCGAACGACCACATGAACGCGTCGAGCTCGCCCGGCTCGAGTCCCTGCACGAGACGCGCGTTCGAGATCGTCGCCTCGATCTTGGCGCGGTTGCGGATGATGCCGGCATCCGTCATCAGACGCTCGACGTCGTCGGGCCCGAACGCGGCGACGGCGTCGGGGTCGAAGCCGGCGAACACCTCGCGGAACCGCGGACGCTTGCGCAGGATCGTGATCCACGACAGCCCCGCCTGAAAGCCCTCGAGACTCAGCTTCTCGAACAGCGCGCGGTCGCCGTGCAGCGCCACCCCCCACTCCTCGTCGTGGTAGCGCGCGTACTCGGGATCGTCGCCGACCCACGCGCAGCGCGCGCGGCCATCGGCTCCGGTGCGGACATCCATGCTCACCGCGCCAGCCTAGGGTCGGGCTCCGACGCCGGGGCGTTAAGCCGAGTGTCACCGGGCCGATTCCCGGATGCCGCGCGCGTCGCTTACCTTGGAATGTCGGGCTGTTCACGCCCGCAGGGCTGGGAGGCAGGACCATGAAGATCGTCGCGTCGGCGGATTGGCGGGATGCCGTCCCGTTCGAGAACCCCGTTCTGGTGGCCGACGTGGTCCCGGGGGAACCGACGCGGTGCTTCGCGTGCGGCCCCGACTCGGAGCTGCTGCCCCGCACCGAGCTGTGGGCGTACAAGCATCGCCACCCCAAGAACCACGACGGCTACGTGCGCTTCTACTGCGCGTTCCATGTGCCGGAGGCCCCGCCGCAGCCCCAGCCCGCGGCTGCGGCTCCTGCGGCCCGCGCGAAGGCGTCGCGTCCCGCGGCCGTGCCGCGCGTCTCGATGAAGCCGGTCATCCCGGAGCGCGTGCGCACGATGTGCCCGAACTGCTTCGTCGAGGTCTCGGCGACCGGCGAGTGCGGCATGTGCGGTTGGTCGGAGAACTGACCTGAGCCGAGTGGATGCCGCGACCCGCGGCATCCTTGTGTCCGCCGTTTCCGGGCAAAGAGAAGGGGACCGCGTTCCCGATTCGCGGTCCCCTGGAAGACGCTCCCGACGCACGAAGCCCGTATGCGCAGTCGGGTGAAGGCTGCCTTCATATGGGATATGTCCGTCCCGAGACGATCTGGGACACCCCGGAAGTCATCGTTACCTTTTCGTGACTTTTGGGGTGTCCCAGGCTCGTCAGGTCACTTCTTCTTCAGCGACTTCTCCGACACGGGTGCCTCTCCCGACGCGGCGAGCGCGCGGTAGTACTCGCGGGCCTCGTCCTGGCGCTTGCGCTCGACGCCCGACGCGATGGGGGCGCGCACGTGCTCCGGCGCGAAGCCGTAGGCGTCGACGAGGTCCTGCGCGTGCGGGCGGAGGCGGGCCGCCAGGCGGTCGATGTACCGCGAGACCGACGCCGCACGCTGCGTCGACAGGCGCCCGTTGATGAGGTACCAGGCCAGGTGCTTCTCGATGAGGTGCAGGCCGAACAGGTCGCGCAGCCAGGTCAGCACGTGGACGGTGCCCTCGTCCGAGACCCGGTGGATGCCGTCGGTGAACGCCTCCCACTGCAGCAGCTCGCCGTGCGCACGCGCGGCCTCGATGAGCTCGGCCTGATGGCTGTTGAACAGCGCCGCCGCCTCGGCGGGAGACAGCTTCGACGCCGGGCGCAGCGCGCCGGCCACGTCGGCCACCATCTGCTGCACACGACCGGCGAGCAGTTCGTGCTGCTGGTCCTCACGCAGGCCGAACTCCACCGAGCGTGCGGTCGAGCCGAAGTCGGTGACCGCCTGGCCGAGCTGACGGAGCCCCGCCCCGTGGAAGAGCTTGCCCGCGGTCTGCCCGACCGCGAATCGCGCGAGGGCCGCGGCATCCTTGCCCTTGAACTGCTTGGCGTAGTCCGCGAGCAGTCGCTTGCCCACCAGCTGCAGCAGGATGTTGTTGTCGCCCTCGAACGTGACATAGACGTCGAGGTCCTGGTGCAGGCCGACGAAGCGGTTCTCGGCGATGAAGCCCGAGCCGCCGCACGCCTCGCGCGCCTCCTGGATGGTCGACAGCGCGTTCCACGTGCTCAGCGGCTTGAGCGAGGCCGCGAGCGTCTCGAGGTCCTCGCGCTCCTCGGGGGTGTCGTTTCGTCCCGAGAACACGGCGTCGAACTTCTTCAGCAGCTCGTCGTTGGCGAAGAACTGCGCGTAGTTCTGGGCCAGGAGCGGCAGCAGCCGACGCTGGTGCTTGCCGTAGTCGAGCAGCACGACCTCGTCGGTGCCGGCGCCCGAGTCGAACTGGCGACGCTGGCCCGCGTAGGTGAGCGCGATGTACAGCGCGAGCGCGGTGCCCGTGGTCGCGGCGCCGTCGAGCGACACGCGGCCCTGCACGAGCGCACCGAGCATGGTGAAGAAGCGGCGTCCGGGGCTCGGGATGTCGGACGTGTACGAGCCGTCGGGGGCGACCTGGCCGTAGCGGTCGAGCAGGTTGAAGCGCGGCACGCGCACGTGGTCGAACGCGAGGCGACCGTTGTCGATGCCGTTGAGGCCGCCCTTGACGCCGTCGTCCTCGCTGGTGACGCCGTCGAGCATGCCGCCCTCGTCGTCGCGGATCGGCACGTAGAAGCAGTGCACGCCGTAGTTCACGCCGCCCGTGATGAGCTGCGCGAACACCGTCGCCGCCTTGCCGTGCAGCGCGGCGTTGCCGAGGTAGTCCTTCGTCGCCGCGCGGAACGGCGTGTGGATGACGAACTCCTCGGTGTCGGGGTCGTACGTCGCCGTCGTGCCGATGGCGGCGACATCCGAGCCGTGGCCGATCTCGGTCATGGCGAACGCGCCGGGGATCGACAGGTCGATGACGCCGGGCAGCCACTGGTCGTGGTGCTTCTTCGTGCCGAGCTGGTGGATGGCCGAGCCGAACAGGCCCCACTGCACGCCGGACTTGATCTGCAGGCTCGGGTCGGCGAGCACGAGCTCCATGAACCCGGCGAGGTTCGCGCCGTTGTTCTCGAGGCCGCCGTACTCCTTGGGGAAGGCGCGGCGCGACCCGCCATGCTCGACGAGCAGGTGCAGCTGGCTGAGCACGCGCTCGCGGTGCTCGGGCATCGGCTGCCCGTCGATGCGCCAGAAGGCGGGGTCCTTGATCATCTCGCGCGCCTCGCGGCGCGTGTCGGCCCACGTGCCGAGCAGCAGGTCGGTGACCGCGTTCACATCGATGCGCGGTTCGGAAGCCTCGGCCGCCGTGTGGGGCGCGGTCGGGGCCCCGCCGGCGGGCGTGTGCTTGTGGACGGCGGGCTTCTTGGAGCGGACGGCGGCGTCAGCCATGTCATCACCTCTCGAGACGAGGGACAGGGGGAAGGTCATTTCGACCGTAGAACTCCCACAAGCCACCTTCAAAGCCACTGGTGGTTTCGTACAAATGCGGCCGCCGACGTGTGCCCTCACCGTTGTACGGGGCGCACAGGCGGCCGTCGCCTGCATGCATCGCGCAGGAGTGGATGCCGCCATCCGGACTGTCTGGGATCCCGGACGCCCGTGCCGCGACGGGGGCTGTACGCGGGCCGGGGTGGACGCGAGACTTGGGCGACCCCGGGCATCGTGGTCCGGGCGACGGGTGGGAGTCAGCCATGGGCACAGTCGGCGCGCAGCTCTTTCGGCGCAAGCCCATCGTCGTGCAGCACAAGCACCACAAGGGCGAGGAGCTCGCCCGCAACCTCAGCACCTTCCAGCTGATGATGTTCGGCGTCGGCGCGACCGTCGGCACCGGCATCTTCTTCGTGCTGAGCGAATCGATCCCCAAAGCGGGGCCGGCCGTCATCATCTCGTTCGTGGTCGCCGCGATCTGCGCGGGGCTGTCGGCGCTCTGCTACGCGGAGCTCGCGGCGGCGATCCCGGTGAGCGGCTCGACCTACTCGTACACCTACCACGCCCTCGGCGAGGTCTGGGCGATCGTCATCGCCGGCTGCGTGCTGCTGGAGTACGGTGTCGCGGTGTCGGCGGTCGCGGTGGGCTGGAGCGGCTACTTCAACGAGCTGCTGCAGAACACGCTGGGATTCCGGCTGCCCGAGGCCCTGTCGGTGTCGTTCATCCCCGGCTCGGACGGCGCCGCCACCGGCGGGGTCATCAACCTCCCCGCCGTGGTGCTCGTCGGGCTGTGCTGTCTGCTGCTGATCCGAGGCGTCGCGGAGTCGGCGACGGTCAACACGATCATGGTGCTCATCAAGCTCGGCGTGCTGGCACTGTTCATCGTCCTCGGGCTCACGGCGTTCAACGCCGACCACTTCGAGGACTTCTTCCGCTTCGGAGCGGCCGGCATCAGCGCGGCGGCGGGCACCATCTTCTTCTCGTTCATCGGCCTCGACGCCGTCGCGACCGCGGGAGAGGAGGTGCGCAACCCGCAGAAGGCGCTGCCACGCGCGATCATCGGCGCGCTCATCATCGTCTCGACGGTCTACATCCTGGTGGCGATCGCAGGCCTCGCCGCCGAGCCGGTCGAGTTCTTCTCCACCGAGGAGGCCGGCGAGGCCGGCCTCGCGAAGATCCTGGAGAACGTGACGGGCACGCCGATCTGGGGAACGATCCTGGCGGCCGGCGCCGTCATCTCGATCTTCTCGGTGACGCTCGTCACGCTGTACGGCCAGACGCGCATCCTGTTCTCGATCTCGCGCGACGGGTTCGTGCCGCGTCGCTTCGTGCGCGTCAACGCCAAGACGCTGACGCCGATCTACAACACGGTCGTCGTGTCGGTGATCGTGGCGATCGTCGCCGGTTTCGTGCCGTCCGACTACCTGTGGGACACCGTGTCGATCGGCACCCTGATGGCCTTCATCGTGGTCGCCCTCGCGGTCATCGTGCTGCGTCGCACCAAGCCCGACCTGGAGAGGCCCTTCCGCGTGCCGCTCTACCCGGTGGTGCCGATCCTCACGATCGCCGCGTGCGTGTACATCCTGTCGGGCCTCGCCGCGGTCACGTGGGTGATCTTCGGCGTCTGGATCGCGATCGTCCTGGCCTACTACTGGTTCTACGGCCGCAGGCACGCGACGCTCAACGACTACACGTCCGACGAGCAGATCGCCGAGCCGATCCACCCCGAGGAGGAGCAGTGACGTACGTCGTCGGGTACGGTCCGCGCAACGACGACCGCAGCGCCCTCGAGCTCGCCTTCCAGTTCGCCCGCTCGCATCCCGAGACCGTCGTGGCGGTGTCGGTCGTCCCGCAGGGCTGGGGCACGCCGCTGGCAGGCGGCGTCGACCGCGAGTACGAGGAGTGGGCGGCGGGCGAGGGGCAGCGGAGCGCCGAGCTCGCCGTCGCGGACTTCTCGCATCACCCCGGACTCGACGCCGAGGCCGTGTGGATCACGGGGCGCTCCGTGCCCGCCGCGCTCATCGACGAGGCGACGGCTCGGGATGCCGCGCTCATCGTGGTGGGCTCGGCCGAAGAGGCCGAACCCGGACGGGTGCGCCTCACGTCCAAGACCGACCGCCTCGTCCACTCCTCGCCGCTGCCGGTCGCGATCGCCCCGCGCAACTATCGCACGACGAGCCGCGTCACGCGCGTGACCGTCGGCTTCCGCGACGATGACGCGAGCTGGTCGCTGCTGGACCGCGTCGCCGCGCTGGCGCGCGCCTCTGCGGCACGGATGCGGGTCGTCACGTTCCTCGTGAACCCGGCCCGCCGGCCGGTCACGACCGACATCAGCCACGCGCAGACCCAGGTCATCGACGTGTGGGCGGCGCAGGCCGTCGCCGCGCAGGCCGACGCCGTGGCGCACCTGCGCAGCCTGGGCTTCGCCGACGAGGAGGTCGAGCACGGCATCTCCGCCGCCCCCGACTGGGGCTCGGCGGTCGCGTCCGTCGGCTGGGCCGACGGCGACATCCTGGTCGTCGGGTCGTCGTCCACACACCGCCTGGCCCAGGTGTTCCTCGGCTCCAGCGCGTCCAAGATCCTGCGCAACGTCCCGGTGCCGGTCGTCGTGGTGCCGGGCGCCGGCGTCTAGACCAGAGAAGTGGGGGGGGGGGGCCCCGCGGCGGGCGGGCGGGAAAGGGGGGGGCCCCGGGGCGGGGGTGGACGCGAGGGGCCGCGGGCGCGGGGGGCGCCCGGGGCGG
>NZ_JBHXJQ010000005.1:0-50517 GCF_042722305.1 Microbacterium sp. NPDC058389 | reverse complement strand
GAGCGGGAGCGGTAACGGCGGTGGCGGCCACTCCGGGCTCCGCCCCCCCCCCCCCCGGGCCCGCCCCCCCGGGGCGGGCCCCCCCCCCCACTTCTCGGCGCCGGGGGACGTTGTTACAGCGAGAGCCCGTGGCCGAAGCGGAACAGCGGGTCCTCGGTGTCGAACGGCACGTCGGGGCGCGACGCCTCGACGGCCGCCATCGAGCGCGGGATGTCGAACGGCAGCCGGCCCTTGGCCTCGGCCGCGCCGGTGAGCACGTCGAGCAGGGCCGCCGAGCTCGCGCCCCAGTTGCCGACGACTGCGTGGGCGGCCTCGACGATCGGGCCGAGGATCGCCGGTCGGTCGAGGAACACGTCGACCACCGTCGGCACGGCGGCGGCGACCTCGGCGACGTGGGCCACGACGTCCTCGGGGAAGTCGAGCGAGCCGGCGTGGAAGAACGCCTCGAACCCGTTGCCGCGGTGCTCGTACGGCGCCTGGAGGCGCAGGACGGCGACATCGGCCTCTGCGGGCGTGGCGACGACCGTGCCGTAGGCGGCGGCCGTCTCGGCATCGATGCCCTCGACGTACACCTTCGCCCCGGCCGCGAACGGCAACACGGGTCCCTGAGCCTGTCGAGGGGCGCGGTTGGCGAGGATGGTCAGCGCGGCGCGCTGCGCCGCGTCGCCTGCGGCGCGGAACTCGGCCGAGCCCACGATACGGTCGGCGGCCTCGGCGTCGACGTACGGGTCCTCGAACAGGCCGAGGACGAACTTCTCGCGCAGCAGGCGCCGGGCCGAGGCATCCAGTCGGTCCTCGGTGATGCGGCCGTCCTCGACGAGCGCCACGAGCAGCTCGGGGCACGCCTCACCGCCGAACTGGTCGGCGCCGGCGTCGATGATCTTCACCATGCGCTCTTCGCGCGAGAGGTGCTCGACGCCCCACGCACGGGCCGGGAACGGCTGGCCCATGATCTCGGCGTCGGTCACGAGGCCCCAGTCGGTGCAGACGACGCCGTCGAAGCCGTAGCGCTCGCGCAGCAGCCCCGTCAGCACCGACTTGTTGAAGCCGAAGCCGACCTCTTCGTACTCGGTGCCGATCGGCATGCCGTAGTACGGCATGACCTGGCGCACGCCCGCCGCGAATGCGTCCTCGAACGGCTTCAGGTGCAGCTCGAACTTTCCGCCCGGATAGACCTGCTCGCGGCCGTACTCGAAGTGCGGGTCCTCGCCGTCCTGCTGCGGGCCGCCTCCGGGGAAGTGCTTGACCATCGTCGAGACCGCGCCGGGGCCGAACGCCGCGCCGTTCTGGAAGCCGCGGATGTAGGCGGCGCCGAGCTCTCCCGACACCTCCGCGTCTTCGCCGAACGTCTGCAGCTGCCGCGACCAGCGCGGCTCGGTCGCGAGGTCGACCTGCGGGTGCAGGGCCACGCGGATGCCGACGGCGGTGTACTCCTGGCGCGCGATGTCGCCGGAGCGCTCGACGAGCTCGGCGTCACGGGTCGCCGCGAGCCCCAGCGTGTCGGGCCACTGCGAGAAGGGGCCCGACAGCATCGCCGCGCCCGGGTTGTCGGTGAACGAGTGCCGCGGGTCGGTCGAGATCGTCACCGGGATGCCGAGACGAGTGGATGCCGCCAGCTCCTGCAGCGCGTTGTGCCAGCGCGCGATCGCACCGGCGGTGGGCGCCACACCCAGCAGGTTGAAGTGGTTCATGCCGCGCTCGAGCACGTACTCGCGGTTCGAGGGCAGGCCGAACACGGGGTCGGCGTCAGCGAGCTCGCCGTCCGGGCCCATGGTGATCATGGTCTGGAAGAACAGCCCGGCCTTCTCGTCCAGCGTCATCTCGCCGAGCAGCAGCTCGACGCGCTCCTCGACCGGCAGGCTCGAGTCGAGCCAGGGACGCTCTGCGGCGCCCGAAGCGGCAGTCGGATCCGTCGTCGTGGTGTCGGTCATCACTTCACTCCCTTGATGCGGTAGACGAGCACGGCGCCGGCGAGGGCCACGAGCGCGCCGAAGAGGTAGTACACGGTGTAGCCGCCGAGCGGCGTGGCGGCGCCGAGCGCGATGATGCTCGGGGCGATCGCCGGGGCGATCGACTGCGGCAGCGCGTTGGCGATGTTGAGGACGCCGAGGTCCTTGGCGGTGTCCTCAGGGTTAGGCAGCACCTCGGTCGCGAGGGCCAGGTCGACCGACATGAACGAGCCGGCGCCGAGGCCGATGATCGCCTGCGCGACGAGCACGACGGGGACGCTCGGCGCGAAGGCGAGGACGACGAGACCGACGACCATGATGCCGCCGGCGATCGCGACGAACGGACGCCGCTTGCCGATCTTGTCGGAGAGGATGCCGCCGAGGGGGCCCGAGATGGCCATCGCGACCATGGACGCGAGGTTCGCGACGAGGATCGTCGAGATCGCGGTCTGCTCGTCGAGGCCGAACTTCTCGGTCAGGTAGAAGGGCAGGAAGGTGGCGATGCCGGCGTAGCCGAACATGACGAGGAACTTCGTCAGCCACGTCCAGCCGAAGTCCGGGTGCTTGGCCGGGTTGAAGACGAACGAGCCGAAGAACTGGCCGATCGTGAAGCGCTGCGCGGGCTTCTCGTCGAGGCGGCGGTCCTTGAGCACGAGCACGAACAGCACGGCGAGCACGGTCGCGATGACGGCCGGCACGACGAAGCGCGCGAAGTCGTCCGACAGGAAGTTGACGAGGAACGAACCGGCGAGGATGCCGAGGGGCGTCGTCAGGCCGACGATGCCCGAGACCTTGCCGCGACCGCTGACCGGCACCTGGTCGGGGAGGGTCGCATTTGCCGCGGCGAGCACGGCGTTCATCGCGGCCTGCACGAGGCACCAGGCGATGAGGACGACCCACACCGAGTTCGCGACGCCGATGAGGGCGAAGCCGCCGAGGCCGACGAGCGTGCCGCCGAGGATCCACGGGCGGCGCATGCCGAAGCGCGACGTGGTGCGGTCGGACAGGCGGCCGGCGAGCGGGTTGGCGATGAGCGCGAACAGGGCGCCGACGCCCATGATGAGCCCGAGCTGCGCCGTCGCCTCCTCGGTGGTCTCGGTGATGTGCTGCACCTTGAAGGCCATCGACACGAGCACCGGCGTGAGCAGGGCGAGGTAGACGCCGAAGTTCGCTCCGGCAAGGCCGGGCGTGTAGCCGCGCGGGGTCTTCTCGGGCGTCGTTCCCGGCGCCTTGAAGCCGGTGGTGCCGGCGGCCGCAGCCGTCGCGGCGGAAGACAGCTCTGTCATCGGAGTCCTTTCTCGGGTGCGACGCGGGCTGCTGCGCCCGGCGTCGATTCACGAGAATACATGAAACTCGACCGTTTGGTAACTGAAATTCGACCGCGTGGTAATCGCGCTCGCTAGACTGTGGCCGTGACGACGATCTCGCCGGCGGCGACCGCCCGCAGCGCTCAGGCCGAGCGCACGCGCGCCGCGATCGTCACCGCCGCGCATGATCTGTTCGTGGCCCGCGGCTATCGCGCCTCCTCGCTGCGCGACGTGGCGGCCGCGGCGGCCATCAGCCACCCCGGACTGCTGCGCCACTTCGCCACCAAGGACGCCCTGCTCGCCGCGGTCGTCGAGTCGTTCGAGCGCGACAACGAGTTCGCCCTCCTCGAGCAGCTCGCCGCCGACGAGCCCGGCACGCTCGGCTACAGCCTCGTCGCGCAGCGCAACGAAGAGGTGCCCGGCTACCTCGCGCTGTTCGCGGCGCTCACCGGCGAGGCATCCAGTCCCCGTCACCCCGCCCACGAGATCGTGCGCGACCGGTACGCCCGGCTGCGGGAGCTGTCTACGGATGCCGTCGAGGAGGCCGTCGCGCAGGACACGGTGTCGTCCGACCGCGATCCGGCGGGCGAGGCCGTGCGCATCGCCGCCGCGTGGGACGGGCTGCAGCTGCTCGAGCAGTACCTGCCCGAGCGCGTCGACGTCGTGTCCGCGCTGGAGACGTACGAGGAGGGGCTGGCGCTGCCCGTCGGGTGGCGCGACGCCGACGACGCCCCGCCCGCCGAGCATCCGGCACCCGTGCCGCCGATGCCGTCCTTCGCCGCAGAGATCGCGTCCCCCACGGTCGGGTACCGCGTCGGCCGCGAGCGGCGCGCGCAGATCCTCGAGGGTGCGATCGCACTGTTCGCCCGTGAGGGGTACGGCGACACGTCCTTGCGCGACATCGCCGAGCGCGTCGGCGTGTCTAAGTCGACGCTGCTGCACTATTACGGCACGAAGGAGGAGCTGCTGAGCGCCGTGCTCAGCGAGCGCGACCACCTCATCGAGTCACGCGGATCGTATGTGCGGGCCACGCGGGCCGCCGACGAACTGCGGGCGATGCCCGGCGGCGCAGCCGAGAACGCCGCCACCGCCCCGGGACTCATCGAGGTCTACGCCGTGCTGTCGTGCGAGGCGCGGCCCGCCGACCACCCCGCGCACGCCTACTTCGAGGAGCGGTTCCGCGGTGTGCTCGACCACTTCGCTGCGCTGTTCCGCGCGGCACAGGAGGACGGCGACCTGCCCTCGCACCGCGACCCCGAGTTCGAGGCCGTGTGGCTCACCGCGATGTGGGACGGCCTGCAGTACCAGTGGCTCTACGACCGCTCGTCCGTCGACGTGGCCGCGCAGCTGACCGCGCACCTCGACGACGTGCTGCCGCGGGGCTGACGCGGACGACAGGAGAGGTCAGGCGGCGGCGATGACCTCCAGTACGGCGTCGCCGTAGGCCTCGCGCTTCTTGGCGCCGATGCCCGAGACGCCGTCGAGGTCGGCGAGGCTCTCGGGGCGGCGCTCGGCGAGCGCGCGCAGGGTCGCGTCGCCGAACACGATGTACGCGGGCACGCCGAGCTGTTTCGCGACGCCGGCGCGCCAGGCGCGCAGCGCTTCGAACACGCCCGCATTCGCCGGGTCGAGCGTCTCGGGCGCGCTCGACTTGCGCACGCGGGCGACACCGCCCGACCGGCCCATGACGTCGCGGCGCAGGGGCACCGGCGACTCGCCGCGCAGCACGCCGGCCGCGGGGTCGCCGAGCGCGAGCGTGCCGTACTCGCCTTGGGCGACGAGGATGCCGCGGGCCAGGAGCTGCCGGATGACGCTGCGCCAGTCCTGCTCGCTGAGATCGGCGCCGAGACCGTAGGTCGACAGCTGGTCGTGACCCTGCTGGCGGATGCGGTCGGTCGACGACCCCCGCAGGATGTCGATCAGGTGCCCTGCGCCGAACGCCTGGCCGCGCTCGCGCTGCAGGCGCACGATCGTCGACAGCAGCTTCTGGGCGGGGACCAGTCCGTCCCACGTCTCGGGAGCCTCGAGGCACGTGTCGCAGTTGCCGCACGGCTCGGACGCCTCGCCGAAGTAGGCGAGCAGGTTCTGCCGGCGGCATCCCACCGTCTCGCACAGCGCGAGCATCGCGTCGAGGTGCTGGCCGAGGCGGGTCTTGAAGGACCGGTCGCCGGGCGACTGGTCGATGAGCCGGCGCTGCTGCACGACGTCGCCGAGGCCGTACGCCATCCACGCGACCGATGCGGCGCCGTCGCGCCCGGCGCGCCCGGTCTCCTGGTAGTAGCCCTCGACCGACTTGGGCAGGTCGATATGGGCGACGAAGCGCACGTCGGGCTTGTCGATGCCCATGCCGAACGCGATCGTCGCGACCATGACCACTCCGTCTTCGCGGAGGAACCGCGACTGGTTCGCCGCGCGCGTCTCGGCGGGGAGCCCCGCGTGGTACGGCAGGGCATCCACGCCCTGCGCCGAGAGGAACTGCGCCGTCTGCTCGACCGACTTGCGGCTGAGCGCGTAGACGATGCCCGCCGCTCCCGAGCCCTGCGACCGGATGAACGCGACGAGCTGGCGCCGCGGATCGGACTTGGCTTCGATGCGGTACTGGATGTTGGGCCGGTCGAAGCTCGACACGAAGTGCCGGGCGTTCGGCAGTTGCAGCCGCTCGGTCATCTCACGGTGCGTCGCGGGCGTCGCCGTGGCCGTCAGCGCGAGGCGGGGGACGCCCGGGAACCGCTCGGCGAGCGCGCCGAGCGCGAGGTAGTCGGGCCGGAAGTCGTGGCCCCACTGCGAGACGCAGTGCGCCTCGTCGATCGCGATGACACTCAGCGTGCCGCGGGAGAGGAACCGCAGCGTGGCCTCGGTGTTGAGCCGCTCGGGCGCGACGTACAGCAGGTCGAGCTCGCCCGCGAGGTACGCGCGCTCGACCGCCGCACGCTCAGGCGGCGCCTGCGTCGAGTTGAGGTACGCGGCGCGCACGCCGTTGGCGACGAGCGCGTCGACCTGGTCGTGCATGAGGGCGATCAGCGGGCTCACCACGAGCCCCGTGCCCGGACGCGCCAGCGCCGGCACCTGGTAGCAGACACTCTTGCCGCCGCCGGTCGGCATCAGCACGACGGCATCCCCACCGGCGATCACGTGCTCGACGATCGCGCCCTGCTCGCCGCGGAACGCGTCGTAGCCGTACACCTCGCGCAGCACCGTGCGCGGGTCGGCTCCGGTGAAGTCGCGGCGCGGACCGGCTCCGGAGAACGGGTCGAAGCCCGCGCCCGCGCCCGCGTCGGACCACCCGGCCCGATCTGCCGGCGGCGCCCAGGCGTCCTCGGGCGGCGCCCACGAGTCGTCGACCGGGGGAACGCCGAACTCATCGGCCGGCGGCGCCCAGGCGTCGGGCTCCCACGCGAGATCGGCGTACGGGTCGCCCTGCGGAATCGTCACCCGTCCCAGGGTAGCCGCGGCATCCGACGCCCGCCTCGGTGCCGCTGCGCCGGTGCACAACCCGCGCCGGCTCTGGCCGGCACGGCACCTGAGGAGGAGCCGGTCAGCACCACTTCTCGGCGATCGCGGCGATCACCGTGCGGTTCCGGCTGGTCGTGACGCCCAGCAGCTTCGCGGCGTTGAGCGGATCGACCTGCCCCGCCTGATACGCCGGACCGAGCAGCGCGTGGGCCACGCGTCCACGCACCACCATGCGCCCCGCGTCGGTCGCGAGCCCCTCGACCCGTGCCGCGGTCGCGGCGGGCAGCTCGTCCTTCAAGAAATAGATGTAGTGCCGCGCGAGGTCCGGATCGTCGTCGCCGAGCTCCGCCGCCTCCGCCGCGATCCCGGCGATCTCGGCCGTCGTGAACACCATCGTCGGCACGTCGAACCCGCGGTCCTCGGCGAAGGCCGCCTCCAGCAGCGCCTCGATCTTCGCGCGCGAGCGCATCGGCGTCGTGAACCGCACGTTGCCGGTGTTGATGTGCGTCTCGACGTCGGTGAACCCGGCGGCCTCGACCGCCCGCCGGATGTCGTCCTTCGCGAACTTGCGGTTGGCCCCGAGGTTGATCGCGCGCAGGAAGGCCACATAGGTCGGCATACCGCCATCTTCCGCTATCGTCGTCGGCATGCAATGCCTGTGAACTTCGTCCTCACCGAATCGAAGAGCGGATGCCTCCTCCCGGCGTCCCTGAAAGGCATCAGCATGCACTCCCACGCCTCTCTGCCGCTGCGCGGCAGGACCGCCCTCGTCACCGGCGTCTCCCGCCGGCGGGGCATCGGCTTCGCCGTCGCGGCGGAGTACGCGCGCCTCGGCGCCGACGTCTTCCTCCACCACTACTCGCCCCATGACGCCGACCAGCCGTGGGGCACGGACGACCTCGAGGCCGTCCGCGACGCGCTGCGCGCGGAGCTGACGCCGGGTGCGCAGCTCGGCGACATGGCGGCCGACCTGCGGGACGCGGCATCCATCCCCCGCGTGATCGCGGCGGCGCACGCGCTCACCGGGCGCCTCGACATCCTGGTGTGCAACCACGCGCTGTCGGGCGGCGACGGGTCGATCCTCGACATGACGGCCGAGCGGCTCGACGCGCACTGGCAGACGAACGCACGCTCGACGCTGCTGCTGACGCGCGAGTTCGCGGCGCTGCACGCCGACGCGACGATTCCGGGGCGACAGCCCGGCGAGCGCATCGGGCGCAGCGAGCCGTTCGCGGAACCGACCGGCCGCGTGTTCTGGATGACCTCGGGGCAGATCAACGGACCGATGCGCGGCGAGGTGGCCTACGCCGCGAGCAAGGCCGCCCTGGCCGGGGTCACGCCGACGGTCGCCGCCGAGCTGCTCGACCTCGGGATCATCCTCAACACGATCGACCCGGGCCCCGTCGACACCGGGTACCTCGACCCCGACACCGCCGACCGCCCGCTGGAGGAGGTCGAAGCGTGGATGCGCGCGACCCCGTTCGGCCGTTTCGGCGAACCGGCCGACCCGGCCAGGCTCATCGCGTGGCTGTCGACGGATGCCGGGGCGTGGGTGGTCGGCCAGGTGCTGTCGACCGACGGCGGCATGCGCCTGACCTGAGCCCCTCCTCCTCACCCGGATCAGGAGAAGGAAGGGCTGAGGATGAGGGATGCCGAGGCCCTCGGCTGAGGGTCAGTACAGGGTGAAGCCGCCGTCGATCGTCACGATCGACCCCGTCATGAACGACGAGGCCGCGCTCGCGAGGAACACCACGGCCGGACCGAGCTCGTGCGGTTCGCCCGCGCGCTGCATCGGAGCCGGGTCGACGCACCACGGCTTGTACTCCGGGTCGTACACGGGCGACATGTCGGTGCGGATGTAGCCGGGTGCGATCGCGTTGACACGGATGCCGAGCGGCGCCCATTCCGCCGCGAGCCCCTTGGTCATCTGGTGTACGGCGGCTTTCGAGGTCAGGTAGGAGATCTGCCATCGCGGCTGATTGACGATCTCGGCCGACATCGACCCGATGTTGACGATCGTGCCGCCGCCGCGCCTCGACATCCGTCGGGCGACGGCCCGCGAGCAGAACCACACGCCGTCGACGTTGGTGGCGAGCACGTCGCGCCACACCTGATCGTCGACCTCGAGCGCCGCGCCGCCCACGCTGATGCCGGCGTTGTTGACGAGCACGTCGATCTCGCCGAACCGCTCGCTCACCTCGCCGACGGCGCGGTGCACATCTGCGGCGTCGGACACCTCGAGACGCACGCCGAAGGAGCGGATGCCGGCCTCGCGCAGCTCGTCGGCCGCGGCCTGCGCCGCGGCGTCGGTGCGCGCGGTGACGGCGACCGCCGCCCCCGCCTCGCCGAGCGCCTGGGCGATGGCCCTCCCGATGCCGCGGCTGCCGCCGGTGACGAGCGCGACCTTGCCGTGCAGGCCGAAGGTGTCGAGGACGGTCATGGGCACAGCCTTTCGATGGAGGGGGATGCCGGCACCCGGCCCGCTACAGCCGTACGACCTCGGTCACCCGCAGGACGGCGGTGCCGGCCTCTTCTGAGGCGGCGAGGTCGATGACGCCGCGGATCCGCCAGTCGTGGTCGCCCGCAGGGTCGTCGATCGTCTGCTCGACGCGCCAGGTTCCGCTCGCGGCATCCGATTCGTCCACCGTGACCAGTCGCGGGGAGCGGGCGGCGCCGCCGGTGAGGATCTCGTCGTGGTCGTCGAAGTACGCGTCGAGCACAGCCGGCCAGTCGACGTCCGGGTCGAGCTCGACGAGCTCGTCATCGCGCTGCAGCGCGGCCAGCTGCACGCGGCGGAACAGCTCGTTGCGCACCAGCACGCCGAACGCGCGGCGGTTGGTCAGCACCGACGGCGGCGCGGGCGGAACGACCGGCGCCGACGGGTCGTCGACGGGGTTGACGAGGGCCTCCCACTCGTCGACGAGGCTCGAGTCCACCTGCCGCACGACCTCGCCGAGCCACGCGACCAGGTCATGCAGGTCTTCGGTCTGCGCCTCGGCGGGCACGGTCTGACGGATCGCGCGGTACGCGTCCGACAGGTACCGCAGCACGAGCCCCTCGCTGCGCGCGAGCTGGTACAGCGAGATGAGCTCCGAGAACGACAGCGCCCGCTCGAACATGTCGCGCACGACCGACTTGGGCGACAGCTCGAAGTCGCGCACCCACGGCTGGCTCGACGCGAACACCTCGTACGCCTGGCTCAGCAGCTCGTCGAGCGGCTTCGGGTACGTCACCTGCTCGAGCAGCGCCATGCGCTCGTCGTACTCGATGCCGTCGGCCTTCATCGCCGCGACCGCCTCGCCGCGAGCCTTGAACTCCTGCTGCGACAGGATCGGGCGCGGGTCGTCGAGCGTGGCCTCGATGACGCTCACGACGTCGAGCGCGTAGTGCCCGGTGCCGGCCGCCCCTGCCGCGTCGTCCGGGTCCAGCAGCTCGATCGCGGCGAGCGCGAACGGCGACAGCGGCTGGTTGAGCGCGAAGTTCGGCTGCAGATCGACGGTCAAGTGGATGCCGCGGCCGCCGGCATCCCCGCGGTCGATCTCGACGACCTCGGCGGCGACCAGGGTGCGGAAGATGGCGATCGCGCGGCGCGCGAGGTCGTAGCGCCGGGCGCGGGGCTCGTGGTTGTCGAACACCAGGCTGCGCACGTTCGAGAACACATCGCCGCCGCGCGCGATGACGTTGATGAGCATCGCGGCGGTGAGCTGCAGCTGCGGAACGAGGGGCTCCGGCTCGGACTCGACGAGGCGTTCGAACGACCCGATGCCCCAGTTGACGATACCCGTGGGCGCCTTCTTGCGGACGATCTTCTTGCGCTTGGCGGGGTCGTCGCCGGCCTTGCGCAGCGCCGCCTCGTTCTCGATCTCCCACTCCGGCGCCATCACGACGACCGTCCCGGAGGTGTCGTAGCCCGCCCGGCCGGCGCGGCCCGAGATCTGGTGGAACTCACGCGCCGACAGCTGGCGCATCCTCGTGCCGTCGAACTTCGACAGCGCCGTGATCATCACCGTGCGGATCGGCACGTTGATGCCGACGCCGAGGGTGTCGGTTCCGCAGATGACCCGCAGGAGTCCGCGCTGCGCGAGCGTTTCGACGAGCCGGCGGTACCGAGGCAGCATGCCGGCGTGATGCACGCCGATCCCCGCGCGCACGTACCGCGACAGGGTGCGGCCGAACGCCGTGGTGAAGCGGAAGCCGCCGATCGCCTCCGCGATGGCGTCGCGCTGCTCGCGGCTCACGATGCGGATGGACGACAGCGCCTGCGCCCGCTCCATCGCGGCGGCCTGCGAGAAGTGCACGATGTACACCGGCGCCTCGCCGGTCTGCAGCAGCTCCTCGACGGTCTCGTGGACGGGGGTGCGGGCGTACGAGAAGTGCAGCGGGACGGGGCGCTCGACGCCGGTGATGCGGGTGACCGTGCGGCCGGTGCGGCGCTCGAGGTCCTCGGCGATCGTGGTGACATCGCCCAGCGTCGCAGACATCAGCACGAACTGCGCCCGCGGAAGGAGCAGCAGGGGCACCTGCCAGGCCCAGCCGCGCTCAGGGTCGCCGTAGTAGTGGAACTCGTCCATGACGACCTGGTCGACGGCGGCGTCGGCGCCCTGCCGCAGCGCGAGGTTCGCGAGGATCTCGGCCGTGCAGCACACGATGGGCGCGTCGGGGTTGACGGACGAGTCGCCCGTGACCATGCCCACGTTGGCGGCGCCGAAGATCTCGACGAGCGCGAAGAACTTCTCGCTCACGAGGGCCTTGATGGGCGCCGTGTAATAGGTGCGGCCTCCGGTGGCGACCGCGGCGGCGTGGGCCGCGACGGCGACGAGCGACTTGCCCGTGCCGGTCGGCGTCGACAGGATCACGTGGGATCCCGACACGATCTCGATGACCGCCTCGTCCTGCGCGGCATAGAGCGAGAAGCCCTGCTCGCCCGCCCACTCGACGAACGCGTCGTACAGGGAGTCCGCGTCGGGCGTGGCGCCGGGTGCGCCGGACGCCTCCGCGGCGGCGGCGATGGTGTCGAGAAGCGTCACCGCTCGAGTCTGCCAGGTCGCGGCATCCGCCTATCCCCCGATGCGCAGGCGGAACCGGCCGCTCTCGACGGCGGCGGCCAGAGCGTCGAGCGTGCCGGCCGGGGTGTGCGCGGAGGTGTCGATGACGTGGGTCTCCAGATCGCCCAGGTCGGCGAACTGCTCCCACATCGACAGGATCGGCCCCTCCTCGACCAGCGCCTCCGGCGCGGTCCGACCCTGTGCGCGGGCGAGGGTCTGCTCTCGCCCCGGACGCAGGACGACGTAGTGCAGGGGCGTGTCGGGGCGGCGCGTCGCCGCGCGGAGGTAGTGGTCCAGCATCCACGGGCCGACGACCCCGTCCACGACGACGTCGAACCCGCCGTCGGCGTACGCGAACGCGGCGCCCGCGATCACCTCGACGACGGTGTGGTTCTGGGCGTCCGCCTCGGGCAGGTACGGCGCGATGCCGCCCGACGCGATGTACGCCCAGAAGTCGTCCGTATGCAGGTGCACGCTCCGCGCGAGCACCGCCGCCAGGGCAGCCGCCGTCGTGGACTTCCCGGCGCCCGGAGGGCCGGTGACGACGATGACGGAACCGGGCATGCCGCCAGGCTACCGACCGGACGGAGGGGGATGCCGGGCGCCCGGCATCCCCTCTGTCGGCGTGATGCGGATGTTGCGAAGTCAACGCCCCAGGCTCATCAGGATGACCTGCGTGTACGCCGTGTACCCCGCGTAGGTCGGGTGCAGGAAGCCGGCCGGGTCGTTCACCGGATCGGTCCCGAACCACGGGTCGCTCGGCACGCCGGGCACGAGCTGCACGCCGTGGCCGGCGAACGCGCCGACGACGTCCACGTACGCGACGTTCACGCCCTGTGCGCCGGCGGACGCGACGGCGGCCTGGATGGCCGCATTGAGCGCGTCTGTCGCGCTGTTCACCGCCTGGACGAGCGCGGCGAGATCGTCGACGCCCTGACCGAAGGGCAGCGGCGTCAGCAGATGCGGGTACCCGGTCACCACGACCGTCGCGTTCGGCGCGCGCTGCGCGATGTCGCCGATCAATGAGCCGAGCGGTGCCGGCAGCCCCGGTGCGGCGCCGAGCGCGGCCGTGATCGCCGCGGCACACGGCGCGGTCGGCCCGCCGGCGGCGGCAGCCGAGCACGCCGCATAGATCTGGTCGAGCCCGAGGTCGTTCGCGCCCACGGTGAGCGTCACGACCGTCGTGCCGCGGTTCAGCTGCGGCAGCTGAGCCTGGACTCCGGCGATCGTGGCGCCGGAGCACGCCCCGTTGCGCAGCAGGTTGAACTTGGGCGCCTGGTCGAGCTGCGCCGCGTAGCCCCCGCCCGTGCGGGCGCAGGCGTCCAACGGCGCGCCGCCGCCCTGCCCCGCCCCGATCGAGTCGCCCAGGGCGACGTACTTCGCGACTGACGATGATGATGATGCGGCCGACGCCGGGCTCGCCGCACCGGCGGCGAGCAGTCCGACTCCGAGTGCCACTGCCGCGAGCGCGGCCATGAAGCGTCGTCTCATGATTCCCCCTCGAATCCTTGAACGGACCGAACGATTCCCCCATGAATCGGCCGACGGACTGGATGCCGCAGACGAGGCCGACGATAGACCCGTGCACGCGGCTGCACCAGGGGTCGCGCGGGTGGCGGAATCGGTGCGGCCGCCCGTACGTTGGAGAAGACGTGGAAGGGATGCCATGACTGCTGACGAGAACGAGACCGGTGCAGGCGAGATCACGGTCCGCCGCAACGACGACGCCGGACGCTACGAGGTGCGTGTCGGCGACGTGCTGGCCGGGTTCACCGAGTTCACACCCGACCCGCGCGGACGCCTGCGGTTCCCGCACACCGAGGTCGACCCGGCGTTCCGCGGCCGCGGGCTGGCGCAGATCGTGGTCGCCGAGGCGATGGCCGACGAGGCGCGCCGCGGCGAGACCGTCGTGCCGCTGTGCCCCGTGGTCGTGAAGTATCTGCGCGAGCACGACGTGCCCGGGCTGGACGTGCACTGGCCGAGCCGCGTCACCGTGGAGTGAACCGGCCATGACCCGGCTCGGAAGCTCCGACACCGTCGACCTCGAGACCGCCGTCGAGTGCGACGGCCCCCGCACACTGCTGCTCGAGGCCCGTGAAGTGCCGCTCGGCGGCGTGCGGGCGATGTCGGTGCACCGCTCGCTGCCGCAGCGCGAGCTCCCCCTGGTGGGCGCGTGGTGCTTCCTCGATCGCTTCGGGCCCCAGGAGACCCGCATGCGGGTCGAGCCGCATCCCCACATCGGGCTGCAGACCGTGACGTGGCCCTACCTGGGTGAGGTGCTTCACCGCGACACCGTCGGCAGTGACGTCGTCGTGCGCCGCGGCGCCCTGAACCTCATGACGAGCGGCGCGGGCATCGCCCACTCGGAGTACTCGGTGGGCGAGGACGCCACACCGCTCGATGCGCTCCAGCTGTGGGTCGCGCTGCCCGAGTCGCGCCGCCACGGCGCGCCCGCGTTCGAACAGCACGCGGTGCTGCCCGAAGTGTCGCTGCCGGCGGTCGCCGGCGACCCGGGCTCTGCCACCGTCGTGCTCGGCGAGCTCGGCGGCGTCGCCTCGCCGGCGACCGTGTACACGCCGATCGTCGGCGCGGAGCTGCGCATCCCGCCGGGCGCGACGGTGCGGGTGCCGCTGAACCCGGACTGGGAGCACGCGCTCGTCGCCGTGCACGGCGAGATCGTCGTCCCCGGTGTCGCGGACGCCGAGCCGATCGCCCTCGACACCGCGCACCTGCTCTATCTCGGCCTGAACCGCACCTCGGTCGAGGTGACGAGTGCCGTCGGTGCCACCCTGTTCCTGATGGGCGGCGAGCCGTTCGAGGACGACATCGTCATGTGGTGGAACTTCGTCGGCCGCACCCACGAAGAGATCGTCGAGGCCCGCGACGCCTGGGAGTCCGACAGCCCCCGCTTCGGTCACGTCGTCGATCACGGCGACGAGCGCATCCCCGCGCCGCCGCTGCCGGCCGTGCGCCTCACGCGCCGCCGCCGGCGCCTGTAGCGAGTGGATGCTCCCCACGCCCGGCATCCCGCGCGCCACGGCTCCGCAGACACGCGAAGAGGCGCCCGGGCCGCAGCCCGGACGCCTCTCGTCTGCAGAACCTCAGTCGGTCACTTCAGGACGATGAACGCGGTTCCGCCGAGTGAGGCCTCGACGGTGTCGCTGCCGGGATAGGCGACAGTGACGACGTAGATCCCGCGCTTCTGCTTGGGCAGGTCCACGGAGACCGCACCGTTGGCGAGCGTGCCGGTGTACTTCTTGTCGTTCACCAGCAGGTTCACCTTCCCCGTCGCCGCGGACCCGCCGGACGGGGTGACGTTGACCGTCACCGTCCAGGTCTGCGATGACGTTCCGGTGTAGCGGTTCATCTTGGCCGTCGTCTTCGATGAGAACTTCACGAAGACCGAGGCGCTGTCGGCGACGCCGGCGTTGATGTTGCCCTGCTGGGTGGCCGTCTCGCGCACCGAGAGAGCGTGCCCGATGTCGTCCGACGTGACCTTGTAGCTCTTCGCCGTCGCCCCGTCGATCGGAGCGCCGTCGCGCAGCCACTGGTAGGTCAGCGCGACGGTCTTGGGCTCCCACTTGCCGGGGTTCACCTTGAGCGTCTTGCCGACCTTCGCCGAACCCGTGATCACCGGGATCGACTTGGCGACGGGTGCGGCCGGGCCCGAGTCCACCGTGAGGACCGTACGCACGTCGGACTCGCCGTAGCGGACGACACCGAAGTAGCGGGTGTCGGGCGCGAGGCCGCTCCACGAGAGCGTGTAGCTCGTCGGCGTGCTCTCGGTCACCGGGAGCGGGTTGGGAGTCGCGGTGAGCGCACCCTCGCCGCCGGCCCCGACGACGGCCGTCGTCAGGTCCCACGTGAACGGATCGGTGAACGAGTAGACGTGCGCCTCGACCATGTAGGTGCCCGCCGTCGGGTCGTTCAGCGAGACCGACTCGTCGGCCGAGCCGCTCGCCGACTGCCACTTCTCGTAGTAGCGCAGATCGGTCGGGCTCACGACGCGGTAGACGAACAGGTCCAGGTCGGTGCCGGTGTCGTCGGACGAGTCGAGGTCGAACCGAGCGAGCGACGAGCCCTCCGGAACATCGACGAGGTAGTAGGAGTACCCGTCCTCGTCGCCCGATGTCTCGTTGCCGGAGTGCCCGGGAACGTCGACGCCGTTGCCGAAGATCTCGTCGGTCTGCAGCGTCGCCGCCGCCAGACCGCTGAGGTTCAGCGGCAGCTCACCGGTGATGCCGGGCGTGATCTGGACAGCCGTGCTGCCGTTGATCCCCGCGCCCGAAGCCGCCGCCGGAGCGTCGGCCGTGACCGGGTAGATCGCGATCGGCGAGCGCACCGTGGTCGGGCCGCTCCAGGTCAGGAAGCCCGTCGTCCACTGCTCGGGCGCGGCGGTCGTCTTGGTGAAGGTCACCTCGAACGTCGCCGTCTCCCCCACCGCAAGCGTCACCGATGCCGGCGACACGGTGACGTCGACCCCGGGGACCGAGACCGCGGCCGTGTAGGTGCCGGCGGTCGTGGCGCGGACCGTGCGGGTGACGGTCTGCGGTCCCGACAGCGAGCCGATGGCGATCGACGCGAGGTTGAGGTCGCTGCCGTCGATCGGGTCGACGCCGAAGTCGTACAGGTTCTTGCCCTGCAGATACTGCGCCCACTGGAGCGGACCGTTGTCGTAGATCAGACCGGGCTCGAAGTACCGCGTGGGATCGACATGGCCGGCCCCCTGCGAGAACGGGTCCGTGTCGGTCGATCCGTCATCGTTCTTCGTGTCGTAGGCGGTGGTCATCATCGCCGACTTGATCTCGCCGGGCGTCGCGTTCGGACGCTCGCCGAGGTACAGCGCCGCGAGGCCCGCGACGTGCGGCGACGACATCGACGTGCCGGACTTGAACCCGAACGTCGGGGCTTCGCCCGCAGCGTTGTGGGTCGCCGCCAGGATCGCCACACCAGGTGCGGTGACGTCGGGCTTGAGGATGTCGCTGCCGTCGGCGAGCATCGGGCCGCGGCTCGAGAATCCGGCGATCACCGGAGTCGGGGTCACGACGCCCGTGATGTTCTCGCTGTGGAGCGTCGCGGTGGCACCCGGCGTGCCCTGCACGTAGGCGAGCAGCGCGGCGCGGTACGTGTTCTGGATGTGCACCGTCGGCACCGAGTGGAAGTCGTTGTCGAGCGAGCCCGGCGTGACGTTCACGAGGATCATGCCGATGCCACCGGCCTCATCGACCGCCTGCGACTTCTCGACGCGAGCGTTCGTTCCGCGGTCGCAGACGACGATCTTCCCGGCGACCTTGGCGGGATCCAGACGATCGAGGAAGCAGAGCTTCGCCTCAGCGAGGTTCGCCCCGGAGAGCGCGACGTCGCCGGCGTAGACCACGTCACCCGTCACCGTCTCGCCGAACGGGACGCTCACGGATGCGCCGGCTGCGAGCGTGCCGTCGCCGAGCTCCACCGTGCCCTCGTAGGTCGGGATCGTGGATGCCGCGACGGTCGTGTACCACGGCGACGCGTGGTCGGCCGTGGAGGCGCCCGGACCGTCGTTGCCGGCACTCACGGCGACGAAGATACCCGCGGCAGCTGCGTTGAAGAACGCCGCGTCCTCGGTGGCGAAGGTCGTCGTGGCCGCCCCGCCGCCGATCGAGTAGTTGATGACGTCGACGCCGTCGGCAGCGGCTGCGTTGATCGCCGACATGAGGTCGCTGAGCGCGCAGATGTCGTCATCGGTGACGAGCTCATCCGGTCCGACGAAGCAGGCCTTGTACATCGCGACCTTGGCCGCGGGTGCGACGCCCGAGATGGCGCCGAAGTCGACGCCTTCGACGGAGGCGGCGATGTCGTTGTTGCCCGCCGCCGTGCTGGCGGTGTGCGAGCCGTGACCGTCGGCGTCGCGCGGCGACAGATAGTCGGGACCGAAGTCGAAGCCCGCGGCGGCAGCGCCGGCGCTGAAGTACTTCGCGCCGACGAGCTTGGTCGAGTAGGCGTCCACCGTCCACTCCTCGCCCGTCACGCGGTCGCTGCGGAACTGGTTGCCGTCGGCCTTGTCGAACACGACGGTGTTGCCGTCGAGGTAGGGCTCGGCGCCGGCCGTCGTGCCGAGCGCGCTGCCGGCGAACGACGGGTTCTCGGGGGCGATGCCGGTGTCGACGACTCCGACGACCACGCCCTCACCGGCCTGGTCGACGCCTCCGACCGCGTTCCAGACGCCGTTGTCGCCTTCGAGGCCGAGGAACTCGGTCGAGGTGACGGCGTCGGGGTGGAGGATCTCATCGGGGACGACGGACTTGACGCCGCGCGTTCCGGCCAGCTTCGCCGCCTGCGTCGCGGTCAGATTCGCCGTGAACGCGTTCAGCGTGACGGTCAGGCTGCCGTCCAGCTTGACTCCGGCATCCGCGGCGACGTCCTGCTGGCGGTCTTCGAGGAAGTTCGAGTAGCGCTGCACGTCACGGGACGTCGTGTCGAGCTTGGCACCGTCCTCGGGCTGAGTCGGGGCGAGGCCGGGCTCTCCGCCGTCGTATGTGGCGACAGGCGCTTCGTCCAGCAGGACGATGTAGCGGCCCGCGGAGAGGTCGATCGGGATGGGTTGGTTCACCTCCTCGGGTACTGCGCCGTAACTGGCTGATGCGGTGCCCGTGAACAGTGCGGCGAGTGTGACGACCGCGGCTGCTCTCTGGGAGGTTCGACCCATGTTGCCCTCCAAATTGTCGTGCAGGAAGTCGCTGCGCCACATCGTTGGGGCGCAGCTCGCTCAAACGTAACTCCCAGCGGAATCTCAGTAAATGAGAAGGGCGTGAGAATCGCAAGCACTCCGCCGAGTACTCTGGGCAAGTGGCCCCCCGAACCCGACTTTCGACGAGCGTTCTGCTCACCTGCGCGGCGATCGGCGTCGCGACGGGTGCGCTGCAGGCCGGCGCCGGCGCGCTGAGCGCGCCCGTCTCGGCCGCGGCGCCCATCCTGTACGGACTCGTCCTCGGCGTCCATGTGCTGCCCGGCGTGGTGGCGCAGGAGCTGCTGCGCCGGCCGTGGGTCGCCCTCATCACGCACCTCATCGCGGCGCTCGTGGCGAGCGCCGTCGTCCCGCTGTGGATCGGCCGCTACGTCGGCACGGCCCTCCTCATCGGCGGCCTGCAGGAGCTCATCGCGGCGACCTCGCGCTACCGCCGCTGGGACGCGTGGAGGTTCTTCCTCTCTGCCGTGATCGTCGGCGCCGTCATCGCCGCCGCGATCTGGTTCGCCGCCGACGTGACGCGGTTCCCGCTGTGGGGCCAGATCGTCTACGTCGCGCTGTTCGTCGTCGGACCCGTCGCATGGACGGCGGTGGGCCTCGCGATCGGCCGCGCACTGCGGCGTGCCGGGATCGCGCGTCGCAGCCAGCGCTGAGGCAGCCACGGTCCCGATGATTGGTCGGGCAAGTTAGGTACGGGTAAGTTAGGGAAGGCTTAGTTTCCTTCGACGATCGGATGCCCGTGCCCTCTGTCGTGCCGCTGCTGCGGGTGCGCGAGCTCGGTGTCACCCACGACGGCGAGCGGACGCCGGCCCCGGCCTCCGCGTCGTTCGACATCGCGCCGGGCGAGGTGGTGCTGCTGCTGGGGCCGAGCGGGTCGGGCAAGTCGACGCTCACGCTGACGCTCAACGGGCTGCTGCCCCAGTCGGTGCCCGCCACCGTGACCGGCACGGTCGAGGTCGACGGGCTCGACACGCAGACCACGCCCGTCGCCGAGCTGAGCACGAGGGTCGGCATGGTCTTCCAGGATCCCGACGCACAGCTCGTGACCGGCACGCTGCTCGACGAGGTGGCCTTCGGCCCGGAGAACCTGCGGATGCCGGTGGCCGAGGTGCTCGCCCGCGCCGAGGCGGCGCTGCGCCGGGTCGGACTGTGGGAGCGCCGTGCCGAGAACCCCGACCGCCTGTCGGGCGGCGGACGTCAGCGCCTCGCCATCGCGTGCGCGCTCGCGATGGGCTCGCCGCTGCTCGTGCTCGACGAGCCGACGGCCAACCTCGACCCCGCCGGCATCGAGGACGTCTACGCGGCATTGGCCGAGCTCGTCGCAGCGGGCGACCGGGCGATCCTGCTCGTGGAGCACAACCTCGACGCCGCCGTCGGCTTCGTCGACCGCGTCGTGGTGCTCGACCACGCCGGCCGCCTCGCCTTCGACGGCAGCGTCGACGACGTGCTGCGCGGCCACGCCGCCGACCTGCACGCCATGGGCGTGTGGCTGCCGGTGTCAGCGATCGCCGCGCTGCGGCTGCGGCGTGCGGGCTTCGTCCTCGACCCGCTGCCCCTGACCCCCGACGAGCTGCACGCAGCGCTGGAGGCGGAGGCCGGTCCGAGCCCCACCGTCGACGGACACCCTTCGACAGGCTCAGGAACCGGAGCATCGGTTTCGCCGGCACCCGGCACCCGGGTCGCGGGGCCCGCCACCCCGGTCGCCGTGCCGGTCACCCCGGTCGCTGAGCTTGTCGAAGCGCCCCACGCCCCCCTCATCGCCGTGCGCGACCTCACCCTGCGCCGCGGGCGCACGGAGGTGCTGCACGGCATCGACCTCGACGTGCCGCGCGGGGCGTTCGTCGCCGTCGTCGGCGCGAACGGCGCCGGCAAGACCTCGCTCATCCAGGCCCTCGCGGGCGTCGTCGCACCGCCCAAGGGCACGGTGCACGTCGACGGGCTCGACGTCGGGCGCGCCGACGCGCGCACGCTCAGCGCGCGCATCGGGTTCGTGTTCCAGAACCCCGAGCACCAGTTCATCGCGCACACCGTATTCGACGAGATCGCGCACGGGCTGCGGCTGCAGCACCTGCCGGACGACGAGGTGCGCACACGCACCGAGGCGCTCCTCGAGCGCTTCGGGCTGACCGACAAGGCCGAGAGCCACCCGTTCCTGCTGTCGGGCGGGCAGAAGCGCCGCCTGTCGGTCGGCACGGCGCTGGTGGCGGGGGCGCCCGTGCTCGTCCTCGACGAGCCGACGTTCGGTCAGGACCGCGCCCGCGCCGACGAGCTGCTGTCGCTGCTGGCCGAGCTCAACGCCGAGGGCACCACGATCGTCGTCGTGACGCACGACATGCAGCTCGTCACCGATCACGCCGACCGCACCGTCGTGCTCGCCGACGGCCGTGTGCTCGCCGACGGCCCCACCGCCGACGTCTTCGCCGACGACGATCTCATCCGGCGCGCCGGCCTGCGGCCGCCGCCGCTGCGGCGTGCCCTGCGGGGGCTGGTGCGGCATCCCGAGCTCTCGCGCGTCGCGCGGCTCGCCGACCTTCCCGACGGCGTCGAGGCTCCGACGGAGGGCGCCTCATGACCGATGCGGGACCCATCACCGCGGCCACGGCGGTGCATCGCCCCGTGGATCCGTACGCAGGTCGGGCGACGGCATCCCCGATCCGCTTCCTGTACGGCCTTAATCCGCTGGCCAAGCTCGCGGCGCCGCTCCCGGCGATGGTGCTGCTGGTGTTCGTGAGGGATGCCGCCACCCCGGCCGCCTTCCTGCTGCTGGCGTACGCGGTGCTGCTGGTGGGCGTGAACTTCACACGCCGGCTGGCGGCCGTGCTGCTGCTGGCGGTGCCGCTCAGCGCCGTCGTGATCGGGTTCGGGTTCGCGCTGTGGACCGACGCGTCGCGCGTGGACCAGTCGGTCGTGGTGTGGCAGATCGGCGGCTGGACGATGTACGCCGGCGCCCTCGCGGTCGGCTTCGCGACGGGACTGCGGCTGGCCTCGATCGTCGCGCTGACCCTCATCGCCGGGCTCTCGACCACGGGTCCCGACCTCGTGCGGGCGAGCGTGCAGCAGCTGCGCGTGCCGTACCGGATCGGGTACACGGCGCTGGCGGCGTTCCGCTTCGTGCCCCGCTTCGGACACGAGCTCGACGTCATCCGCCAGGCGCATCGCGTGCGGGGAGCCCACGGCGGGCGGGGTCCGTTCGCGGCGGTCGCGCGGTGGTTCGGGTACATCGTGCCGCTGCTGGCGGGCGCCATCCGGCATGCCGAGCGCGTGGCGCTGGCGATGGACGCGCGCGCCTTCGGCGCCCACCCCGACCGCACCGAGCGGCACCTGGTGCCGTGGCGCGTGCGCGACACCGTGTTCGTCGTGGCGTTCTGCGCGGTCTCGGCCGCGCTGCTCGTCGCATTCTTCCCGTGGGGGCTCGCGTGACGCGCACCCGCCCGACCCTCGATCGAAACGGAGCAGCCTGATGGCCCCGGCCCCTCGACTCGTCAAGCCTGAAGCCCCCGGTCTCGTGCACCTCACGGTGCTGCGCACCGCGAAGCTGTCGCCGCACTGGATCCGGGTGACCCTCGGCGGCGGCGAGATCGACCGCTTCCGCCCGATGGGCTACGACCAGTGGTTCCGCATCTTCCTGCCGCTCGGCGGCGACGAAGGTCTGGAGCGCATCCCGGCGAAGGCCAACAAGCTGTTCGGCTACCTCAAGTACCTCCGCATCCCCGACGGCGTGCGCCCCGTCATGCGCAACTACACCGTGCGCGCCTTCCGCCCCGCGACGGCGACGACGGGAGCCGAGCTCGACGTCGACTTCGTCGTGCACGGCACCGCCGAGGACGGCACCGCCGGCCCCGCGTCGCGCTGGGCGCAGTCGTGCCGGGCGGGCGAGAGCGTCGTCGTGATCGACGAAGGCCTGTCGTTCAACCCCGACCGCGGCACGGACCGCGTCGTGCTCGTGTCGGACGAGACCGGCCTGCCGGCGATCGCGGGCATCTGCGCCTCGCTCCCGGCGGATGCGTCCGGTCTCGCGATCGTCGAGGTCCCCTCGGCTGACGACGCACTCGCGTTCGCGCGCCCCGCGGGCGTCATCGTGCGGTTCGTCGTGCGCGAGCCCGAGGTCAAGCCGGGCACCCTCGCACTGCAGGCGCTGCGCGACGCCGCGCTGCCGGCATCCCCGTTCCACGCCTACGTCGCCGGCGAGCAGGCCCTCGCCACGGACGGCCGGCGTCATCTGGTCGCCGAGCGCGGCGTATCGAAGGATCACGTGAGTTTCATCGGCTACTGGCGCGTCGGCGCCGCCTCGCCCGCCCCCAAGTCCCAGCGGGCGACCGCCGAGGCGCACTCGTGAGCCGGGCGACCACGGCATACCTGCTCACCTGCGCGGCGATCGGCGTCGCCGGCGGCGTGATGCTGTGGGGTGCGACCGCGCTGTCGACGCTGCTGTTCGCCGTCGTGCCGTTCGTCTCGGTGGGCCTCGCGGGTCTGTGGCTCATGCCCGCCGTGATCGCCCTGCGGCTCATCGAGCGCCCGCTCGCCGGTCTGCTCGTCGGTCTCATCTCGGGACTCGTGGTGTTCCCGTACCTCGCGACCAACCTGTGGTGGGCGTTCTTCGCGGAGCTGCCGTTCCTCATCGTCCTGTACCGCAGCTGGCGCACCTGGCAGTACTACGCGGGCGCGGCCGTCGTGGGCGTGCTGTACCCGATCCTCGCCGCGGTGTCGTTCGACCTCGCGTCGATGACGATCGGCGCCCAGGTCGGCTTCTTCGCGCTGTCGGTCGCGAGCTGCGTCGGCGGCACGGCGCTGGGAATCGTCATCGCCGACCGGCTGCGCAGGGCCGGCGTCGCGAAGCTCGCACGTCGCCGTGGCCTCGCCGGCCGCGGCCTCGGTCGCGGCAGCGGTCCCGCCGGCCAGCACTGACGCGAACAGTGGATGCCGCCGCCCGGGCCCTTGCGGCGCGCCGGGTGGCGGCATCCATTGTTCGTCCGTCAGGCGTCGATCAGCGCGGCGCGTGCGCGGACCAGCGCCGCCGGGGCCGCACCGGCGTGGGCGAGGGCGGCCAAGGCGGCGCCGACGAGCGGCGGCGCGGAGAGCCGCACGATGCGCGCGTGCGGCGCGAGGTCGCGGACGCCCGCGGCGATGCGGTCGTCGAGCAGCGCATGGCCGGCTGCAAGGATGCTGCCGCCGAGAACGATCGGGACGTCCCGGTCGGCGAACCCCAGCCGGGTGACGATGGCGCGCACATAGGCCACGACCTCGTCGGCCTGCCGTTCGACGAGCATGCCGGCGACCGCGTCGCCCGCCGCGGCGGCGTCGAAGATCGCGGGCACGATGCCGAAGAGCTCGCTGTACGGGCGTCGCTCGAAGTGCAGCTCCTCGATGAGAACGGGAATGGATGCCGCCCCCAGGTGCTCCAGCAGCAGCATCGTCAGCATCGTCTCCGGACCGCGGCCGTCGACGTCCCGCGCGGCGTGCCACAGCGCCTCGGGACCGAGGCCCGAACCGCCGCCCCAGTCACCGGACAGTGCACCCAGAGATGGGAAGCGCACGGTCTCGCCGTCGGCGCGGACCCCGACGGCGTTCACGCCGCTGCCGCACACCACGGCGACAGCGTCTGGCTCCTCGGTGCCCGCGCGCAGCAGCGCGAACAGGTCATTGTCGACGACGACACTGCGGGACGCCCACTCGAACGGCGTGACCGCATCGCGATACTGGGCGATCTCGACGGGCAGATCCAGACCGGACAGGTACAGGTTGACCTGCGCGATCGGCGCATCCCCGGCGACCCCGCGCACGAGATCGTCGACCACCCCGACGGAGGCGGCGAGACCCTCGAAATGCGGGCTGCTGCCGGGGCCGCGGCGACGTCCGACGATCGCGCCGTCGAGGGTCAGGGCGACGGCATCCGTCTTCGTCCCTCCACCGTCCACGCCGATCGCAAGGCCAGGAGTCAGGATGCCCACGGGAGGAACCTCCCGTTCGCGGCCAGCAGCAGGTCGGTGAGCTTCTCGGCACGGTCGTGCTGCAGCACCAGCGGGTGCGCGCGCATCGCACGGAGCACTCTGTCACGGCCGCCGTGCACCGCGGCGTCCAGGGCGAGCCGCTCATACCCGGCGACCGCGGCGATGAGACCACGGATGTCGTCGTCCAGCGGTGCGACGGGGTCTGCGACGAACCGGCCGTCGCGGAACGTCGCGGGCACTTCGACGACGTGATCGTCGGGCAGGAACGGGAGCGTGCCGTCGTTGCGCAGGTTCACGACGCGGGCGGGGGCGTCCGCGTCGCGCATCGCGGCGAGCAGCTCGACGGCCGCCTCGGAGTAGAACGCGCCGCCTCGACGCTCCAGCGCCTCGGGCTTCTCGTCCACAGTCGGGTCGGCGTAGAGCGCCAGCAGCTCGTTCTCGATCGCCCGCACCGCCTCGGCCCGCGAAGGCTCTGCCCGCTGTTCGGCGAGCACCTCGTCATGCGCGTAGTAGTAGCGCAGGTAGTACGAGGGCACCACACCCAGACCGGTCAGCAGCTCGGGCGCGAGGTGGACCTCGCCGGCGAGTGCGGCGAGGCCGTCGGTCAGCATGCCGGGAAGCCTGTCGATGCCGTCCACCCGCACCGAGCGCTCCCACGTGAGGTGATTGAGGCCGACGTGACCCAGCGACACCCGAGCGGGGTCGACGCCGAACATGCCGGCGAAGCGCCGCTGGAACCCGATGGCCACGTTGCACAGGCCGACCGCACGGTGTCCCTCCGACAGCAGCGCCCGCGTCACGATCCCCACCGGGTTGGTGAAGTCCACGATCCAGGCGTCCGGCTTCGCGTGTGCGCGGACGGCGTCGGCGATGCGCAGCACGATCGGCACCGTCCGCAGTGCCTTCGCCAGCCCGCCGGGGCCCGTCGTCTCCTGCCCGATGCAATGCACCTCGTGCGGCCACGTCTCGTCCGAGTGCCGGGCCTCCTGACCGCCCACCCGCAGCTGCACCAGCACCGCGTCGGCGTCGGCCACGCCCGCGACGAGGTCGGTCGTGGTGAGCACGGATGCCGGGTGACCCGCGCGTGACAGCATCCGCCGCGCCATCCCGCCGACCAGCGCGAGCCGCGACTCGTCCGGATCCACCAGCGCGATCTCGTCGAGCGGCAGCACGTCGCGCATCCGCGCGAACCCGTCGATGAGCTCAGGGGTGTAGGTCGAACCGCCCCCCACGATCGCGAGCTTCATCGATTCCTCCTTCTGGTGTTGCGGTGTGTCATGGAATTGCGTCAGCCGACCGCGATGGTCTCTTCGAGGCACTCGCGGATGTGGGTCGTGAGCAGCCGCCGCGCACCGCGCAGGATCGACTGGGTCGGAACTCCGCTCGCGCGGACCTCGAGCACCCGCCGCGCGCGTCGTGTCTCCGGGCGCTCTCGGTCGAGGCGCTCCTGCACGAGGGCAGCGAGCTCGTCGCCCCCCGCGATGCCGGTCTGCCCGCCGAGGACGACCAGCCCCGGGTCGAGGAGCGCCTCGACCAGCCGGACGGCGACCGACACCCGGTCGGCCAGCGCCGACATCAGCTCGGGATGCCCGGCGAGGCGCGTGAGCGCCGTCTCGACCGTGTCACCGGCCGCGCCGCCGAGGAGCGGGATCACGCCCTGCGGGCCGAGCAGGTCGGTGAAGTCGTTCGCGTCGGGCGCGTAGGCGAGGGCGGACCGGGGGACCGACAGATAGCCGATCTCACCGGCGCTGCCGGACGCCCCGCGCTGCACGACGCCTGCGACATCCACACCGACGCCCACACCCCACCCCATCCACAGGTAGGCGAAGCTCTCGGCGTCCGCCGCCGTGCCGTGGTTGCGCTCCGCGATCGTGGCGAGGTTCACGTCGTTCTCGAGGATCACGGTCATACCGGTCGCCTCCTCGATGCGCGCCCGCGCGCCCACCAGCGGCCAGCCCGGGAGTGTGTCGGTGAGGCTGACCTCGTCGACGTCGGCGTCGACCGCGGCCTGCACGCCGATCGCCACCACGCTGACCGAAGTCCGCGGAACCCCCGCGGCGCGACAGGCGGCGTCGATCGCAGAGATCACGTCGGACTCGGGCGAGCGATCGAGGTCGGCCGTCGGGAGGACGACGACGGGGTGCTCGGCATCCGTCGGATCGGTCACGACCGCCTCGATGGCGTCGGCGAGGATGCTGATGGCGACGCCCGTCATGCTGTCGCGCCGGACGCCGTAGACGGTGGCGTTGGGTCCACGCGCCTCTGAGGTCTCGCCCATGGGCTCGATGAGGCCGACGCGCTCGAGTCGCTGGATCATCTGCCCCGCGGTCGGCTTCGACAGGCCCGAGAGCTGGCCCAGGCGGGAGCGGCTGAGAGGGCCGTGCTCGAGCAGCAGCCGGAAGGCGGTGCGGTCGTTGTGAGCACGCAGCCACGTGGGCGTGCCCGGATCGATGGTGGTCACACGCTCTCCTTCGTCACGGCCGCACGCACTTCGTCGCGAAGCATACCGATCCGCTCGGGGTCGGGTGCGGCGCCGAGGAGGGTGCGGGTGTAGTCGTGCTGCGGGTCGAGGATGACGGTGTCCGCGGGCCCGCGTTCGACGATGTCGCCGCGGTACATCACGAGGATCTCGTCCGAGAAGTGGCGGGCGGTGGCCAGGTCGTGGGTGATGTAGAGCACGCCCAGGTGGTCCTCGCGCTGCAGCTGGGCGAGCAGGTTCAGCACGCCGAGGCGGATCGACACGTCGAGCATCGACACCGGCTCGTCGGCGACGATGAACTGCGCGCCGGGTGCCAGTGCCCGGGCGATCGCGACGCGCTGCCGCTGCCCACCCGACAGCTCGTGGGGACGACGGTCGGCCATCCGGTCGCTGGGGCTGAGCCGCACCCGATCCAGCAACTCCAGGGTGCGCCTGCGCAGCTCGGCGCGGCCGATGCCGGGGTTGTGGATCTTGAGCGGCCGCTCCAGGTGGTGCGCGATGGAGTGGAACGGGTTCAGCGACGCGAACGGGTCCTGGAACACCATCTGCACATCGCCCCGGTACGCGGCCGCGTCCCGCCCGCCCCGGCTCGCGGGCTTGCCGTCCAGCAGGATCTGCCCGCTGGTGGGCGTCTCCAGACGCGCCAGCATCTTCGCGATCGTCGACTTGCCCGACCCGGACTCCCCCACCAGCGCGATCGTGCGCCCTGCCTCGAGGGTGAACGAGACATCCTTCACCGCGTGCAGAGTCGAGACCTTCAGGCCGCTGCGCAACCGGAAGTCCTTCACCAGGTTGCGCGCCTCCAGCGTGCGCGGCGTGGACGGGGCGGACGCGGCGGTCATGCCGCACCTCCTTCGACAGTGGCCGCCGGGCCGAGCGTCGCCGAGACCGACTGCGCGCCGGTGCGCACGAAGTCGCCCCGTTCGCCACGCAGACTCGGGAAGCTGGACAGCAGCCTCTTGGTGTACTCGTGCTGCGGACGCCGGTAGATATCGGTCGCCGTCCCGAGCTCGACGATCTGCCCCTGCAGCATCACCGCGATCCGGTCACTGATCTCGATCAGCATCGGCAAGTCGTGCGTGATGAAGATCACCGCGAACCCCAGCTTCTCCCGCAGCCGCATGATCTCCCGGATGATGCCCCGCTGCACCACCACATCCAACGCGGTCGTCGGCTCGTCCATGATCATCACCTGCGGGTCGAGGGCGAGCGCCATCGCGATCATGACGCGCTGCCGCATCCCGCCCGACAGCTCGTGCGGGAAGCTCGTCAGGCGCTTCGGGTCGACACCCACCAGCTCCAGCAGCTCCTCGCTGCGCTGCTGCTTCTGCCGCTTGGACATGTCGGGCCGGTGCGTGGTGAACACGTCGAACAGCTGCGCCCGGATGTTGATCACCGGGTTCAGCGAGTTCATCGCACCCTGGAACACCATCGACACCTTGTCCCACCGGAACCGGCGCAACTCCTCATCGGCCAGCGCGACGACGTCGATGTCCTCCCCGGTGCGATCGTGGAACACGACCTCACCCGCGGTCATCAACGCCGGCGGCTTGAGCAGCCGGTTCATGCCATACGCGAGCGTCGTCTTGCCACACCCCGACTCCCCCGCCAACCCAAGGATCTCGCCACGATTCAGCGTCAGCGACACGTCCCGCACCGCCTTCACCGGCGGATCGACCTCGTACTCGATCGAGACATTGGTCGCCGTCAGCACCGCGTCGCCGGTCATGCGACCGCACCTCCTCCGGCGATACCGCGTCCGGCACGGGCCGCGCGTCGCTGGTTGCGGGCCACCTTCGGCGCCAGCCGCAGCTTCGGGTTGACCACCTCGTCGATGGCGAAGTTGATGAGCGACAGGCCCGCGCCCAGCAGCGCGATCATGAGGCCCGGCGGCACGAACCACCACCATGCGCCGCTGCCGACCGCCTGACCTGTCTGCGCGTCGTTGAGCATCGTCCCGAGCGTGATCGATCCCGTCGGGCCGAGACCCAGGTACGACAGACCCGCCTCGCCGAGCACCGCGAAGATGATGCCGAAGATGAGTTGCGCGGCGATCAGCGGCACGAGGTTCGGCAGGATCTCGACGAAGATCACGCGCATCGGCTTCTCGCCCGCAACGCGCGCGGCGGCGACGTACTCCCGCGTTCGCAGCGAACGCGACTGCGCACGCAGCACGATCGCCGACCCGGCCCACCCGGTGACCCCGAGGATGATGGCGACCAGGAACGAGCTCCGCGCGAGGGGACCGAGGCCCGGTGCGTTCTGCACGTAGGCGGCGATCACCATCACCAGCGGCAGGCCCGGGATCACCAGCATGATGTTCGTTATCAGCATGAGGATCTCATCGGCGACCCCGCCGAAGTACCCCGCGAGGATGCCGAACACGATCGCCAGCAGCAGCGCGACGAACCCGGCGACGAACCCGACGAACAGCGACTCGCGCGTGCCGTGGGCAAGCTGCGAGAACACGTCGTAGCCGAGCTTGGTCGTGCCCAGCAGGTGCTCGAGGCTCGGCGGCTGCAGCGACGGGTTGTCGGAGTCGCGCGGATCCTGCGCGAAGGGCGGCACCAGCAGGCCGAACAGCACGATCAGCCCGGTGATGACGACACCGGTGATGAGCTTGCCCGACCAGGTCGGCAGCAGGTGACGGATGCCTCCCAGCCGCCGGGTCGTGATCGCGAGGGTCGTCGCCTCATCGGCCGCGAGCGAGCGCTCGGTCGCGCGCACCGCCTCGGCCGTCGCCGGCGAGGCCAGCGGGGTCTCGTCCTCGACGATCGTGTCGGTCGTCGGATCAGCCATTGTGCCTCACTCGCGGATCGATGAGTCCATAGATCAGGTCCATCACGAAGTTCGCCGCAAGAACGGTGAGCGTGATGACCAGGAACACGCCCTGCATGAGCGCGTAGTCCAGCCCCTGCACCGACTGGATCATGAGCTTGCCGATGCCGGGGTAGCTGAACACCTGCTCCATCACGATCGAGCCGGCGACGACGAAGCCGAGCGCGATGCCGAAACCGGCGAGGCTCGGGATGGAGGCGTTCCGGGCGGCGTAGCGGCCCCGGATCCGGCGCGGGGAGAGACCCTTCGCCTCGGCGGTGACCACGTAGTCCTCGGCCATCGTCGACACCATCATGTTGCGCATGCCCAGCAGCCACCCGCCGACCGACGAGATCACGATCGTCGCCGCGGGCAGGATGGCGTGCTGGACGGCGCTCCAGAAGAACGCCCAGCTCCACTCCGGCCCGGCCGGGAACGCGAACACGTCGTAGCCGCCGACGATCGGCAGCAGGCCGAGCTGCACCGAGAACACGGCGACCAGCACCAGCGCGAGCCAGAAGTACGGGATCGACTGGAACACCGACGTGATGGGCACGAGGTGGTCGACCCAGGTGCCGCGACGCCAGCCGACCCATGCGCCCACGACGATCCCGATGACGAACGAGAGGACGGTCGCGGTGCCGACGAGGATCACCGTCCACGGCAGCGCCCCGGCGATGAGGTCGCTGACCTCGGCGGGGTACCTGGTCGACGAGACGCCCAGGTCGCCGTGGAGCAGGCGCCCCCAGTACGCGATGTACTGGTCCCACAGGGTCATGCCCTTCTCGGCGCCGAGGATCGCCCGTACCGACTCGACGGTCTCCGCCGAGAGCGGCCGGCCGCCGCTGGCCCGGCGGAGCTTTCCCAGCATGATCGCTGCCGGGTCGCCGGGGAGCAGGCGCGGGAGGAGGAAGTTGAGTGAGATCGCGGCCCACAGGGTCACCACGTAGAACGTGATGCGACGCGCGTAGAACTTCATGCCTTCCCCTCCCGCTCCTGCTCGATGTCAGTCATCCGGTCCGTCGCCTCATCACTTCGCGGGCGTCAGGTGCGTGAGCACCACGGCCGACGCCGCGGACAGGTACGGCAGCGGGTTCGCGTACAGGTCGCCCTCGGTCGGCCAGCCGCTGAATCGGTCGACGTTGAAGAACGCCTGCGATGCGTTGAGGACGACGGGGATGTACGGAAGATCCTGCGCGATCTGTGCCTGGATGGTGGCGTACGCCTCCTTCTTTGCGGCCTCGTCGAGCGTGCCGGCGGCGACCTCGACGGCGGCATCCACATCGGCGTTCTGGTAGCGGGCGTAGTTCTGCCCCGAGACCGGGTCCTCACCGACCTTCGCGGTGGACTTGCTGGCGAAGTACTGGTCGTAGTTCGAGAACGGGTCGGCGACGAGCGACTGGGTCAGACCGTAGAGGGCCATCTGGAAGTCGCCGCTCGAGATCGGGGTCCAGTACTCGGCATCCGACACGGTGCGGTAATTGACCCGCAGCCCGGCGTCGGCCGCCTGCTCGCTGATGAGCTTCGCGGCGTCGTTGTAGTCGGTCCAGCCGTCCGGCGAGAACAGGTCGATCTCGAGAGCGGTGCCGTCCTTGCCGTAGAAGCCGTCGCCGCCCTTCGTGTAGCCGGCGGACTCCAGCACCTTCTGCGCGGCGGCGATGTCGGCATCCTGCGGGCTCGTCGCCAGCGCGGCGTCGCTGAGCCACTGCTCGTCGCGGGGCAGCAGCACGAACGCGGGCGAGCTCTCGGCGACCAGGCCCGCGAAGGCCTTCTCGGCGATCGTGGAACGGTCGATCGCGAGGTCGAGCGCCTGGCGCACCGCGGGATCGGTCTGCGGACCGCTGCAGCCGAGGTCGGCATTGGAACAGGTGAGGATGACCGTCGGGTCCTGCTGGTTGTTCATCGTCGCGATCTTGCCGTTGCCTGTGACGCTGTCGGGGTTCGCGATGAACTGGCCCACCCAGTCGAGCTGGCCGGTGGAGAGCATGTCCTGCGCGGACTGGTTGGAGTCCAGGCCGATGTACTGCACCTCGGTGACCGCCGGCTCGCCGTCGCGGAAGTACTCGTTCGCCTCGACGGTGTACGCGGCGTCGGAGAACGTCTTGAGCTTGTACGGGCCCGAGCCGACCGGCTCCGGGTTGGTCTCGGAGGCGTAGTCGTCGATCTCCGACCAGATGTGCTCGGGGATGATCCAGGTCGATCCCAGGAGCAGCGATGCGGACGTGAAGCGCGGTTCGCTGTAGGTCAGCACGACGGTGGTGTCGCTGGTCGCCTCGGCAGAGACCATCTTCTCGTCGACGTTCGAGCCGTACCCGAAGGTGAACGCGACGTCGGCGGCGGTCAGGTCCTCGCCGTCGTTCCACTTCAGGTCGGGCTTGATCTCGACGGTGAGGGTCTTGCCGTCCTCGCTGTACTCGTAGCTGTCGCCGATGAGGCCGACCGGCGGGTCGGAGGAGAGCTGGTTGAAGAAGAACAGGGGCTCGTAGATGGCCCCGAAGGTCGCGTGGACGGCGGTGTCCACGGCGAACGGGTTGAAGTTCTCGCTGATGGGGTTCGCGCTGCCCGCCCACACCCGCAGCACGGACGCGTTCGCGCCCGACGACGAATCGGACGGTCCGCAGCCCGTGAGCATGAGCGAGACCGCTGCGGCACCGGCGGCGATCGCCACCGACGCCTTGCGCACTCTCCGGCTAGACATTGCGTATTCCTTTCGGCTCCTGGCAGGGACGGCCGGTGGCATTCGAGACGCCATCGACTCGCTCACAATATAGGCAAGAACATTACCGAAAACAACCTTTTTTGTTACGAGCTCGTCTCAGGAACGACGAATGCCCCGGACCCGGCCTCCGAAGAGGCTCAGGCCCGGGGCATCCCGGACGATGTGCGGCGTGAGCCGCGGCTCAGGCCTCCGACAGTGCGCCGCGGGCGCGGGCCAGCGCCTCGGGGCCCGCTCCCGCCTGCGCGAGCGCGGCGAGCGCCGCTCCCACGATCGGCGGCGTCGACAGCCGCACGAGACGCGCGTGCGGCGCGACCTCACGGACGCCGGCGGCGATGCGGTCGTCGAGCAGCGCGTGACCGGCCGACAGGATGCTGCCGCCCAGCACGACCGGCACCGCACGATCGGCGAAGCCGAGGCGCGCGACGATCGCCCGCACGAACGCGACGACCTCGTCGGCCTGCCGTTCGACGAGCTCGACGGCCGCGGCATCGCCGTGCGCGGCGGCGGCGAACACGTCAGGGGTGACGGTGTACAGGTCGCTGTGCGGCCGCCGGCCGAAGTGGATGTCCTCGATGAGGTCGGAGATGGATGCCGCCCCCAGCCGTTCCAGGATCAGCGGCGTGAGCGCGGTGCGGGGTCCGCGGCCGTCTGCCTCGCGGGCCGCGTGCCACATCGCCGCCGGGCCGATCCCGGAGCCGCCGCCCCAGTCACCCGACAGCGCGCCGAGCGAGTGGAACCGCACGACCTCGCCGTCGGCCCTGACGCCGAGCGCGTTGACGCCGCTGCCGCAGATGACCGCGACGGCGTCGGGCTCCTCGGTGCCGGCCCGCAGCGCCGCGAACAGGTCGTTGTCGACGACGACGTCGCCCTGCGCCCAGGCGCGGTCGGCGATCGCGTGACGGTACTCGTCGATCTCGACCGGCAGGTCGAGCCCCGACAGGAACAGCGACGCCTGCACCACTGGAGCGTCGCCGGCGACGCCGCGGACGAGCTCGTCGATCAGGTCGACCGACGCGGCGAGGCCCTCGAAGTGCGGGCTGCTCCCCCGGCCGCGGCGACGCCCGACGAGTGCGCCGTCGAGCGTCAGGGCGACGGCATCCGTCTTGCTCCCGCCGCCGTCGACGCCGACGGCGAGGCCCGCGCTCACGACGCCCACGGCAGGAAGCCCGCGTTGGCGGCCAGCAGCAGGTCGGTGAGCTTCTCAGCGCGGTCGTGCTGCAGCACCAGCGGGTGGGCGCGCATCGCGCGCAGCACGCGGTCACGTCCGCCGTGCACCGCGGCGTCGAGCGCGAGCCGCTCGTACCCGGCGACGGCCGAGACGAGCCCCCGGATGTCGTCGTCGAGCGGCGCGATCGGGTCTGCCACGAAGCGGCCGTCGCGGAAGGACGCGGGCACCTCGATCACGTGGTCGTCGGGCAGGAACGGCAGCGAGCCGTCGTTGCGCAGGTTCACCACGCGTGAGGGCGCGGCGGTGTCGCGCATCGCGGCGAGCAGCTCGACGGCGGCCTCGGAGTAGAACGCGCCGCCGCGGCGCTCCAGCGCCTCGGGCTTCTCGTCCACAGTCGGGTCTGCATAGAGCGCGAGCAGCTCGTGCTCGATCGCCCTCACCGCCGCGGCGCGGGACGGCTCCACGAGCTGCGCGGCGAGCACCTCGTCGTGCGCGTAGTAATAGCGCAGGTAGTACGACGGCACCACGCCCAGACCGGTCAGCAGCTCGGGGGCGAGGTGCACCTCGTCCGCGAGCGCGTCCAGCCCGTCGGCGAGCATCGACGGCAGCCGGTCGACGCCGTCGACCATCACCGAGCGCTCCCACGTGAGGTGGTTGAGGCCGACGTGGCCGAGCGACACCCGAGCGGGGTCGACGCCGAACATGCCGGCGAAGCGCCGCTGGAACCCGATGGCCACGTTGCACAGGCCGACCGCGCGGTGTCCCTCCGACAGCAGCGCCCGCGTCACGATCCCCACCGGGTTGGTGAAGTCCACGATCCAGGCGTCGGGCTTGGCGTGTGCGCGCACGGCGTCGGCGATGCGCAGCACGACCGGCACCGTCCGCAGCGCCTTCGCCAGCCCGCCGGGGCCCGTCGTCTCCTGGCCGATGCAGTGCACGTCGTGCGGCCAGGTCTCGTCCGAGTGCCGGGCGTCCTGACCGCCCACGCGCAGCTGCACCAGCACCGCGTCGGCGTCGGCCACACCTGCGACCAGGTCGGTCGTCGCGACGACGGTCGCCGGGTGACCCGCGCGTGACAGCATCCGCCGCGCCATCCCGCCGACCAGCGCGAGCCGCGACTCGTCCGGATCGACCAGTGCGATCTCGTCGAGCGGGAGCACGTCCCGCATGCGGGCGAACCCGTCGATGAGCTCGGGGGTGTACGTCGACCCGCCGCCGACGATGGCCAGTTTCATGTCGTTCTCCTAGTTGGTTCTCGAGGGTGGATGCCGGCGCTCAGCCCTTGACGGCGCCCGCGGTGAGCCCCGACACGAGCTTCCGCTGGATGAGCAGGAAGAAGACCAGCACCGGGAGCGAGAAGATGACGGACGCCGCGATGGTGGCGCCGTAGTCGATCTGGTTGGACGTCGAGAACGACACCAGCCACACCGGCAGCGTGTAGTTCTGCTGCGACCGCATCAGGACGTACGCGAACAGGTAGTCGTCCCACGCGTTGATGAACGCGAAGATCGACGTCGCGACGATGCCGGGCGCGAGCAGCGGCAGCACGACCCGCACGATCGCCTGGAAGCGGCTGCAGCCGTCGATCATGGCGGCCTCTTCGAGCTCGATCGGCAGGTTCACGACGAACCCACGCAGGTTCCACACCGTGAACGGCAGCACGAAGGTCAGGTACGTCAGCACGAGGCCCGGCATGAAGTCGAGCCCGCCGATCTGGCGGAGCATCAGATAGAGCGGGATGATCATCGCCGAGCCCGGGATCATCTGCACCGCGACCAGCACCACGAGCAGCGCCTTGCGGCCGAGGAAGGTGAACCGCGCGGTCGCGACAGCGGCGCCGACGGCCACCACCATCGCCAGCACGACCGTCGACAGCGACACCGTGAGCGAGTTGCGCAGGTAGACGAAGAAGTCGTCGCCGCCGAGCGCCCGCGTGAAGTTGTCGAGGCTGATGGGCCACGGGAAGAACTGCGGCGTCGCCGACAGCACGTCGCCGGGGGCCTTGAAGGCGGTCGCGAACATCCAGTAGACCGGGAAGATCATCACGACGAGGACGATCATCGCGGCGACCGACGCCCACGTGCGCGAGCGGCGCGAGTTCATGAGATTTCTCCTTGCGCGGACAGTCGACGGACGTACACGATCGCGAACGTCGAGAGGATGAGCACGGTGAGGATCGAGATCGCCGCGCCGGCGCCGTAGTCGTTGGCGCTGAGGGCCTTGACGTACGCGTAGATCGAGAGGGTCGTCGTGCCGCCGGCCGGACCGCCCTGGGTGAGCACCCAGAACGGCGTGAACGAGTTGACCGACCAGATGACCTGGAGGGTCGTGAGCACGCCGATGATCGGCGCCAGCATCGGCACGGTGATGTTGCGTGTGATCGCGCCGGCCCGCGCGCCGTCGAGCGCCGCGGCCTCGTACAGCTCTTCGGGGATCTGCGTCATGCCGGCGTAGAGCGTCAGCGCGACGAACGGGAGGCCCTTCCAGACGACCATGACGATGATGATCGTCAGCGCCTCGAAGGTGTTGCCGAACCAATTGTGGGCCGACAGATCGCCGAAGATCACGAGCCGGGTGAGGATCCAGTTCATGACGCCGTACTGCGGCTGGAACATCCACTGCCAGATGATCGCCGACGACACCATCGGCATCGCCCAGATGAGCACGAGCCCCACCAGCAGGGTCACCCTGGCCCAGCCTGCCGCCTTGCGCAGCAGCTGGGCCAGGGCGAACCCGGCCACCATCACGGCGAGCACCGTGACGATCGTGACGCCCGCGGTGCGCGCCAGCACCTCCCAGAACTGGGGGTCGGTGAGGACGCGCGTGTAGTTGTCGAAGCCGACCAGCGGCGCCTCACCCGTGAACAGCGACCGCGAGTCGAACCGCTGGAACGACAGCAGGATCAGGCGCGCCATCGGATACGCGAGGATCGCCAGGAGGATGAGGACGGCGGGCGCGATGAGCGCGTACGCCAGCCGCCGGTCGGCCCGCATCAGTTGCCCGTGCTGTTCAGGACGTCGGCCACGTGCGCGTCGTACGTCTTCGCAGCAGCCGCCGCGTCGTCGCCCGCCGCGATGCTCGAGAAGAACTGCTCGTTGTAGCGTTCGGTCTCCAGCGTCGCCCAGCCTGGCACCGCCGGGAGCGCCTTGTTGTACTTCGACGCCTCGACGCTCGCCTCGATGAACGGCGTCGCACCGCTCTCGGGCATGAATGCGGGCGTGATCGGCAGCTGGTTCTGCTCGAGCACGAGGCGCGTCTGGATCTCCTTGCCCGTGATGATGCGCAGCCACGCCTTCGCGGCCTCGGGGTTGTCGGTCGCAGCCGAGATACCGATCGTCGACCCCGACACGATGACGGGCAGCGGCGTGCCGGTCTCGAACCCGGGCATGGGCATGAAGCCGAGCTGGTCGGCGAGCTCGGGGTTCTTCTCGACCACCGACGCGGGCTCCCAGCCGCGCGCCGAGATGATCGCCGTGCCGCGGTCGGCGAACACCTGCGCCTGGTCGGGGTTGTTGGTGTTGACGCCCACCGACGAGGGCGTCGAGCAGCTGTTCTGGAAGTCGCGCCAGGCGGCGAGGCCCTCCTGCGCCTCGGGCGTCGACAGACCGCCCTCCCACGCGCCGTCGTCCTCGGCGGCGAGCTCGCCGTCGAGGGCGAACACGAACGGCGCACCCGAGAACCAGTACTGGCCGGGCATGTAGAAGCCCGAGAAGTTCGGCGTGCTGCCGAAGGTCTGGCTCAGTCGTGCGCACACGTCCTTGAGCTCGTCGAGGTCCTGCGGCAGCTCCGTGATGCCCGCCTCGGCGAACATCGCCTTGTTGTACATGACGATCTTCGTGCCGCCGTACATCGGCACCGCGTACAGCTTGCCGTCGTACTCCGACGGCGCTGCGAGGCCCTCGAGCCACGTGTCGGAGTCCTCGAAGCTGTCGCGGTCGGCCGTGATGTCGAGCAGTCCGCCCGAGTAGGTCTGCAGCGGCGTCTGCGTGTTGCCCATCTCGACGATGTCGGGGCCGTTGCCCGACGCGAGCGCGGTGGTCAGCTTCGTGGTGATGTTGTCCCACTGCTGCACTTCGACGGTCACCTCGACGTCCGGGTACTCCTCGGCGAACGTCGCGTTGATGTCGTCGATGATGTCGGTCTCACCGGGCCCGCCGGCCATCAGCCAGATCGTGAGCGGGGCGTCGTCGGACGCCGCGGACTGCGCGGGGGTGCCGGAGCACCCTGCCGCCAGCAGTCCCACGGCCGCGATGGCCGTGAAAAGCGCCGGGCGAAGGGTCGTCTTCATCGAGGTTCCTTCCTCTGATCGCCCACGTCGACGTGGGGCGGTTCGGGTTTTCGGATGAGTGGTGCGTGCGTTGACGCAACTGTCTCCGGCAGATACTGTCTCTGACGTTACCCATATTTGTCAACAGCCCGGACCACGAAGGAGCACCACCGTGACGGCATCCAGACGCCGCGAGCGTCGCATCTGGCAGGATCTGTCCTGATGAAGTCGGGAACTCCGCGAGTCCTGCGCACCCTCAACGAAGGCGCGGTCATCGACGCGCTCTTCGAGCACGGCGCCATGACCCGCCCCGAGATCGAAGCGCACACGGGCCTGTCCAAGCCCGCCGCCGCCCGCCTGCTGCTGCGCGTCGAGGCGGCCGGCGTCATCGAGCGCGCCGGCGAGCGCCCGAGCCGCTCCGGTCCGCCGGCCGCGGTGTGGCGCGTCAATCCGCGCGCCGCGCTGGTCGCCGGCGTCACCGTGCGCGCCGGCCTGCTCACCGCCGAGGTGTGCGATCTGCAGGGCGAGACGATCGGCGTCGCCGAGTCCGACCGGACGGTGGCGGATGCCGCCGCCGCCGTCGATGCCGTGCACGACGTCGTCGCGCGCGCCGTCGGCGACATCGCACAGCTCGACGAGGTGCGCGACATCGCCATCGGCCTGCCCGGCACGATCGACCCCGACACCGGCATCCTCCGCTATGCACGGAGCCTCGACCCGTGGGTGGGCATCGACCTCATCGGCCTCGTCGGCGACCGCTTCGCCGGCGCGACGGTCCAGACCGCCAACGACGTCGCCCTCACCCTCACGGCCGAGACCGCGTACGGCTCGGCGCAGCAGAGCTCCTCGGTCGCTCTCCTCTGGGTCGGCTCCGGCACGCGTGTCGCCTACGCACGCGACGGCGTGCTGATGCTCGGTCCCCACGGCGCCGCGGGCGAGATCGGCACGATCGTCGCTCCCGCGTTCGGCGGCGAGGCCGATCGCAGCACGCCCCGCGGGAGGGCCGTGCCCGGAGGCGGCATGCTCGTCGAACAGCTGCTGGGACCGGCATCCATCGACGCGATCGGCGACGATTCCGCCGAGACGGCCGCACGGATCGCGGCGGTGCTGTCATCGGTCATCGCACTGCTCGACCCCGAGCTGGTCGTGCTCGCGGGCTCCGTCGCCGACGCCGGCGGAGCGACGCTCGCGAGCGCCGTCGAGGACGCGCTCGCCTACCTCCCCCACGAGCGGCCGCACGTCGTGTGCGCCGAGCTCGGCGCCCGCGCGCAGGTGCGCGGCGCGGTGCACCTGGCGCAGCTCAGCGCCCGGGCCCGGTTGGTCGACGCCGGCAGCATGGCCGACGTCGTCCTGCCGGACCCGGCACGCTGAGCCGCCGCCGGCCCCTCCAGCGACCCTCGTCGCGCGCCGTCGTGCGCGCTCTCTCCTTCGTGAAAGGCCCCCATGAACCGTCATCTGAAAGTCCTCGTCGTCGTCGCGCACCCTGACGAGGCCGAGGAGTACGCCGCCGGCACGCTGTCTCTCCTCGCCGACCGCGGCCACCACGTCAAGGTGCTCTCGACCACCAACGGCGACGCCGGCCACTACACGCTCGCGCCCGACGACCTCGTGCGCCGGCGCCTGGCCGAGGCGTACCGGGCGGCCGAGGCGATCGGACTCGCCGACTACGAGGTGTGGGACGAGCACGACGGCGACATGGTCGACACGCAGGAGCTGCGCCAGCGCATGCTGAGAGTCATCCGCCAGTGGCGCACCGACCTCGTCCTCACCTTCACCGACGAGGGTCCTGGTCACAACGACAACCGCCTCGCGGCCAAGCTCGTGCGCTCCGTCGTCGGCCTGACGTCGCTGCCCAACCCGTGCCGCGACATCCCGCCGCTGGCCGAGCGCCCCGCGGTGCTGCGGATGATCGACTACGGCTCGGTCGACCGCCACCGTCACGATGTCGCCGTCGACATCACGCCGGTGCTCGACCGCAAGCTCGACGCGTGCGCGGCGCACGCGTCGCAGTTCCTCGAGTTCGCCCCCGCGCAGCGCGACCTCGTCGCCCCCGATGCCGCAGACCGGGCCGCGGTCGACGCGTTCATCCTCACGCACTGGAGCGAATACTTCGAGACCCCCGCCGGCGCCGTGCCCGCACTGCAGCGGGCGTACGGCGACGCCGCCGGCGGCATCCGCTACGCCGAGTCGTTCGAGATCGCGCCGTACGGCCGCGCGCTGACCGTCGCCGAGGCCGACGCGCTGCTGCACGGCTGAGACGACGGACGCCGCCGCCCGGGCCCTCGCGAGGGCTCCGGGCGGCGGCATCCAGCCTTACTGGCTCACAGCCCTTCGACGGGCTCGGCGCCCGTCCGGGGTCAGCGCTTGCCGACGATCTGGCGCGACACGAGGTCGCGCATGATCTCGTTCGTGCCGCCGTAGATGCGGTGCACGCGGGCGTCGAGGTAGGCGCGGGCGATCGGGTACTCGGTGATGTAGCCGTAGCCGCCGTGCAGCTGCACGCCGACGTCGAGCAGCTCCGCCTCGCGGTCGGTGGTCCAGAACTTGACCTTCGCAGCCTCTTCGGCCGTGAGCTTCTGGTCCTTGTAGAGCATCATCGCGCGGTCGGTGTACGCCCACATGACGTCGACCGTGGTCGCCATGTCGGCGAGCTTGAAGCGCGTGTTCTGGAAGTCGGCGATGCGCTCACCGAACGCCTCGCGGCTGAGGACGTACTCGCGGGTCCAGGCGAACGCGGCCTCGCCGGCGGCCGCTGCGGCGACGCCGATCGACAGGCGCTCCAGCGGCAGGTTCATCATGAGCTGGATGAAGCCGAGGCCTTCCTTGCCGCCGATGAGGTTCTCCTCCGGCACGAAGACGTCCGTGAACGACAGCTCGGCCGTGTCCCAGCCGTGGAAGCCCATCTTCTCGAGCTTCTTGCTGTGGTCGAAGCCCTCCATGCCGTCCTCGAGGATCAGCAGACTGAAGGCGTCGGGACGATTGCCCTCGCCGGTCTTCACGAACGTCACGACCATGTCGGCGGTCTTGCCCGACGAGATGAAGGTCTTGGCGCCGTTGACGATGTAGCCGCCGTCGACCTTCTTGGCGGTGGTCTTGATGCCGCGGAGGTCCGACCCGGCACCCGGCTCGGTCATGGCGAGGGCGCCGAGGATCTCACCGGTGGCCATGCCCGGCAGCCACTTCTCCTTCTGCTCCTGCGTGCCCATGTGGACCACGTAGGGCACCGCGAGGTCGTCCTGGATGCCGAGGGCGCCGGCCAGCGAGCCGAGGCCCGCGCCGATGGTCTCTTCCAGAACGATCGAGCGGAAGCGGTAGTCCTGCAGCATCCCGGCGCCGCCGAACTCCTCGGGCACGCTCAGGCCGATGATGCCGGCCTCGCCCGCCGCGAGCATGGTCGCGCGGTCGATCTCGCCGGCCGCATCCCACTGCTTGCGCTTCTCTTCGGACGCGTAGCGCTTGATGAACTCCTTGACGACGTCGCGGAACGCCTCGTGGTCCTCGTCGTAGATGTCGCGCTCCATGTGCGCCTTCCTCTCGTCTTGCCGTCTGCACTGAGGCGGTAGAGATTGAATCCCAAGAGGAATGGTACTCAGTTTCACCGAATGGTCCCCACCCCTTCTCCAGTCGCCGCTTCGCGTCGCCCGGAGCCTCGGGGGCGTGGGCCCAGCCGCAAGCCGGCCGCCGCTCGGTCAGTTGAGGTAGTTCGGCGCTGCCTCGAGCCCGAAGAACTCCTCGAGCGAGGTCCAGCCGCCGTCGTGGTACGCCTTGGCCAGCTCCGGGCCCACGTACCGCAGGTGCCACGGCTCGGGCGTGTAGCCGGTGACGGGCGTCGCACCCTCCACGTACCGCACGATCCAGCCGTGCTCCCACGCGTGATCGACGACCCACTGCCCCTGAGGGGATGCCGCCAGCTCGTCGAGGCCCGTGCAGCTCCCCGCGCACGCCACGACGTCGGCGCTCAGCCCCAGCTGATGCTCGCTGTAGCCCGGCCGGGCGCTCACGAGGTCGGCCCGCTCGCCTCGTTCGGCGAAGTGCCGCCCGTACGTCACCTGCTGCGTCTGGTACGACCGGAACCCGCTCTCCAGCGCGAGTTCGCCCGCACCCGCGTCGCGCGCCGCGGTGACCATCGCCGAGAGTGCACCGGCCGCGTCGGCCCGCAGCGCCCCGCCTTCGATGTTGCGGACGCCGTCGGGCAGCACGAGGCTTCCCGGTCGATAGTCGACGGGGCTGGCGGGACGGTGCTTGTCGAGGACGGTCCAGATGCGCGACGAGTCGCTCAGGTCGACGCACGGCGCGCGGCCCTCGACGACGGCCGCACGGAACGCCTCGCCGCCGCCCGCGGCGACGACCGCCCCCTCGTCGTCGCCGGCCTGCAGCGCGGTCGTGAACGTCGAGAGCGTGCAGAGGTCCGCCGCGGGCGGCGACTCCTTCACCTCGGGGACGGGCAGCTGCTGGATCGTGGGCGGCGCGACGGTGAGCGCGAGCGCGGTGTCGGGCGACTCGACCGGCGGCGCCATCATCGCGGTCACGGCGGCCGACGAGCCGAGCAGCAGCGCGGCGCCTGTCGCCAGCCCCGCGACGAGCGCGATGCGCCGCGGGAGCCGGCGTGGCCGCACATGACGGGCCGGGGTCGCATCCTCGGTCACGAGGGTGTCCAGCGGTTCGGAGGGCGGCAGGGCGGCGGCGCTCTCGACGAGCGGAGCGGTGGATGCCGCCGGCCCGGTGCCGATCGTCAGCACGGGCGCGGTGTCGACGGTGAACAGGGGCACCGTGTCGGTGGGGGCGGGCGGGGACGAGACCGCCTCGGCCGCGGCGCGTTCGGCATCGAACGAGGCGCGGCGGATCGGATCCTCGCCGACCACGTGCCCGGCCGCGCGGGCACGACGTTCTGCCTCTTCGCGCATCGCTCGGGCGGCGCGACGAGTCTCGGGGGCGGCTCGGGGGGTGGCGAGCCCGCCAGGCTCCGTCACGTCTGCCATTCTGGCCGCGACCGCCCGATTTGGCCAGGCGGACGGCATCCGCACGCGTGGTGTTCGATATTGATGACTCGGTGTCTTGACTTAACTTCGAAGCTTTGTTCTCATGGAGACATGCGGTGGCAGGGGCAGGAACTGGGGGTGGCGGATGCCGCGGCCCTGCCCGGCATGGAACAGCTCAACGGTCTGGTGCGCTCGGTGACCACTCCCGAGTTCGCCGGTGTGACCTTCCACGAGGTGCTGTGCAAGTCCGCCCTCAACCACGTGCCGAGCGTCTCCGCGATGCCCTTCGACTGGACCGTCAACCCGTACCGGGGCTGCTCTCATGCGTGTGTGTATTGTTTCGCTCGGGGGACGCACGAGTACCTCGAGCTCGACGCGGGGCGGGACTTCGACACCCAGGTCGTCGTGAAGATCAATGTGGCAGAGGTGCTGGGCAAGGAGCTGCGGCGCGGCAGCTGGCAGCACGAGCCGGTGATGCTCGGCACGAACACCGACCCGTACCAGCGGGCCGAGGGGCGCTACAAGCTCATGCCGGGCATCGTGTCGGCCCTCACCGAGTCAGGCACGCCGTTCTCGATCCTGACCAAGGGCACACTGCTGCGACGCGACCTGCCACTGCTGCGCGAGGCCGCCGGCGAGGTGCACGTGTCTCTCGCGATGTCGATCGCGGTGTTCGACGACGAGTTGCAGCACCTCATCGAGCCCGGCACGCCCAACGCGACGGCGCGGCTCGAGACCGTGCGGGCGGCGACCGAGGCGGGGTTCCGCGTGACGGTGTTCCTGATGCCGATCATCCCGCACCTCACCGACTCGATCGCGGCGATCGACCACGCACTCACGCGCATCAAAGATGCCGGCGCGGTGCGCGTCGTGTACGGCGCGCTGCATCTGCGCCCGGGCGCGAAGCAGTGGTTCCTGCAGTGGCTCGCGGAGCGGCATCCCGAGCTCGTCTCGTCGTACCGAGGCCTCTACCCGGGTGCGACGGCGACGGCCCCCAAGGCGTACCGGTCGTGGCTCGCGAAGCGGGTGCGCCCGCTGCTGCGCGTGCACGGGCTCGACGGGCACGCCGAGGACGACAACGTGCGCGGCGGTCCGGTCGCGGGACTGGCGTCGCGCGCCGACGCCCGGGCGGCACCGCCCATCGTCACCACGTCCCGCGGACGTGCGGCAGCAGGGCCGCGCGCCGCGAACCCGGGGGCTCGCAGAGCGGCGGAGGAGGCATCCACCCGGCTGTTCTGACGCCCGCTACAGCTCGGGCCCTATCGGCGCGCCTCTCGGCGCAGGCGTTGCGATGCCTTGCGACGCGCCTGCTCGCGGCGGGCACGCTCGTCGCCCGCAGGTCGCGGGAGCACGCCGCGTGCGGCACGGATCAGATACCCGCCGTTGTCGACGACGAAGCCGATGCCGGCGAAGACGCCGATGCCCAGACCGATGATCGCGATCCAGGCCGGAGTCGGCCGGGCGATGCCGACCGTGTCGAGAGGCCCGATGCTGTCGATGACCATCTGCACCAGCAGCGTTGCGCACAGCCCGGCCACAGCGAGCCCGACCAGCAGCAGCACCACCGCGGCGATCACTCCGGCAGTCGTGAGCACCTCTTCGCGTCGCCGTTTCAGCACCGTTCGATTCTGCCGTACCGGGCGCTGCTCGCCTCCCGGTGCGCGGGACGAATCGACCGGCGACTCAGCTCACGCCGACCGGCTCCGCCCGCGACGTCAGCGGTGCGGCAGCCTCGGTCGTCGGTGAGACGGGGTGGCGGGCCACCTCTGCCGTGACGAACTCCACGACGGCATCGAGCACGACATCCGCTGCAAGGATGCGGTTGTGACCGAGGCCCGTCGTCGGCAGGACGGCCGCACCGGGGTTCGCCGCGGCGATCCGCCCCGACTCGCCGAACGGCACCACGCGGTCGCCCTCGTCGTGCACGACGAGGAGCGGCGCGCCGGCCGGCAACGGGCGACGCACGGTCGAGAGCCATGAGAACGGGTCGGGGTCTCCGGGGAAGTAGCGGGCGGCGAACCGCTCCCGCAGGCCCGCACTGACGGCATCGGAATGCCCGAGCATGCGCTGGAAGCCGCGGAACAGCTCGTCGACATCGGCGGGGGCGGCGATCGTGACCGCGCGTGCGGCCTCCACCTCCCCGGCGGTGGCGACGAGGGTCGCCAGGCCACCGAACGAGTGGCCGACCATCGCGTCGAAGCCGCCGTACCGCTGCTGCAGCTCGGCATAGGTGGCGAGCCAATCGGGGAGGTAGGTGCGCCGCCCGCCCGACCCGCCGTGCGCCGGGGCGTCGAACGCGACGACGCGGCAGCCCTCGGCGACGAGCTCGCGCACGAGCGCCGAGAACTGGCTCGCGCGCCCGAGCCAGCCGTGCGACAGCACGACGGTGCGGGGGCCGCGGCCCCACTCGTAGACCGCGACGTCGACGCCTCGACGGTCGATGCCCGGGATGCGGATGGTGCGGCCGCGCGCGAGCGACATGGTGGGGGCGTCGTCGTCGGACACGGGGCGAGGCTTCGCGACGTGCGCGAACATCGGCATCGCGACGGCGGCGCCGAGGCGGGGCGACACCGCGCCGGCGGTGCGGACCGCTGCGGCGGGCAGGCGGAGTGCGGGATTCATGATGCTCCGATCCGAAGAATACGAACGATCGTACTTATGAATACGAACGATCGTACGGTAACCTCGGAGCGTGACACAAGCCCCGATCGACCGGCGTCGCGTCCGCGGCGACGAGTCGCGGCGCGTCGTGCTGGACCACGCCGTGCAGAGCGCGACGGTCGACGGCCTCGACGGCCTCACGATCGGACGGCTGGCGGATGCCTCCGGCCACAGCAAGAGCGGCATCGCGACGCTCTTCGGCTCGAAGGAGCAGCTGCAGCTGGCGGCCGTCGCCGCGGCCCGCGACGTGTTCATCGACACCGTGACCACTCCCGCACGCGCCCGGACACCTCGGGGGCTCGCGCGGGTGTGCGCGCTGCTCACGGACTGGCTGACCTACTCGCGCGAGCGCGTGTTCCGCGGCGGCTGCTTCTTCGCCGCGGCGTCGGTCGAGTTCGCCGCCAAGCCCGGCGCGGTGCGCGACGCCATCGTGGCCGCCGACCAGGAGTGGGAGGACTACCTCACCGCCAGCCTCGGGCATGCGATGACCGCCCGCGAACTGCCGCTGCTCGACGACGCCCGCCAGCTGACGTTCGAGTTCGTCTCGCTGCTCGAGTCCGCGAACACGCGCTCCCTGCTGCACGAAAGCGTCGAGCCCTACGAACGCGCCGAGATCGCCCTCCGGTCACGGCTCCTCGCGCTCGGCGGCGACCCTGCGCTCATCGAGACGATCGGCTCCACGGCCGCCTGACACCGCGGCCGAGTGGATGCCGGGCGCCCGGCATCCATCGTTCCCGAGCTCAGGGCGCATGATCGAACGCACGCGGCGGGCGCCCCCCGCGGGGACGCCCGCCGCGTGGCGAGGGTGGGGTTCAGCGCTTCCAGGGGCTGTGCTTGCCTCCGGGAACGTCGTTGCGGCTCCACCACTGGGCGGTGTAGGTCGTGCCGTTGTACACGACCTGGTCGCCCTTGTCGTAGATGCGGTCGGCGTACCAGCCCTGCACCGTCGCCGGATCGACGCCGCACGCGGTCAGCGTGCTCCAGGGGCCTTTCGCGGACGCGCCGGGCTGGTCGCCCTTCGCGTACCACTGCGCCTCGAACACGCGTCCGTCGAGGAACACGAGCTCGCCCCCGCGATAGGTGGTGCGGGCGTTCCAGGGCGCCGCGGCCGCCGACGGGGTCGCCGCGCAGTCGAGCTTGGCCGCTCCTGCGACCGGACCGGGCGCCGCGGCGCGCAGCACGTCGGCAGAGGCGGCCGGGAGGTCGCCGGCGACGTCGTTGCCGACCTCCCAGAAGTCGACCCCGCCGAGACCCTTCGAGATCGCCCACGCCGCCTTCTCGGCGACCGCGGTCTCGTCGTCGAACGACCAGAACTGGCGGTTCGCGGCGTCGTAGCCCCACGTCGCGTTGAAGCGGCCGTCTGCGGTGGACTCGTGGTGGATCTCGAGGTCGCGCGCCTTCAGCTGGTCCCACGTGATCTGGGTGAGGCCCGGACCCGAGGCGGTCCACGGCGCCGCCTCGGCGTCGGACCAGCCCTGGCCGTAGGCGGCGAGACCGAGATTCAGCTGCGACGGGTCGACGCCGGCGTTCACGTACGACGCGACGACGGTGTCGAGGCCGAGACCCCAGTTGTGCGCGGGGTCGCCGTACACGTTGCCCTGGTGTCCGGTCTGGGGAGTCCACGAACCCCACAGGTCGTAGCCCTGCAGGTTGGCGAAGTCGAGGTACTCGAACAGCTCCGGGTCGTTCCAGCCGCCGGCCGCGATCTGGGTCGGACCCGCCGGCAGGAACGCCGAGATCTCGTAGTCGCGACCGGTCTGGGCCTCGACCGCGTTCAACTGCGCCCGCAGCTCCTTCACGAACGCGAGGAAGTTGGCCTTGTCGTTCACCGGGTCGACGGTGTTGCCGACCTCCTGCGCCCAGTCCGGAGCGCCGGGCCACTCCCAGTCGAGGTCGAACCCGTCGAACACGCCGGCCGCCGCACCCGCACCGCCGCGCCCGGCGATGGCCGGCAGGTTGCCGCGGATGTACAGGTCGATGCAGGAGCCGGCGAGCGCCGAGCGGCTCTCGGGCGTCGCGACGGCCTTCGAGAACGACTTCGACCACGACCAGCCGCCGAGCGACACGTTGACCTTGAGGTCGGGGTAGAGGCGCTTCAGCTGTGCGAGCTGGTTGAAGTTGCCGGCGAGCTTCTGCTTCGCCGTGTCGGCGATGCCGAGCACGGACTGGTCGGCGGTGAAGGCGTGCAGGAAGTCGCTGTCGGCGTCGCCGGCGGTGTCGGTCTGACCCGGACCGGCGGCGGGGGTGTCGGAGATGAAGCACGTGTACGGCTGGACGCCGTCGAGCCCCTTGGCACCCGCCGCGCGGGCGGCGTCGAGGGCCGCCTGGTCACCCGCGATGTTGCCGAACGAGTAGTTCAGGTGGGTGAGGTCGGCGCCCACGCCGCCGTCGACGAACACGCGCTTGACGGTGGCCTGGGCTTCGCCGGTGGCCCGCCACTGCCCGTAGTAGCCGACGTTGCGGTAGGCGTTGATCGTCGTGGTCGGGGTGGAGTCCTCGCTCGCAGCGACGGCGGGCGGCGCGGCGAGCAGGCCGATGGCGAGCGCACCGGTGACGGCTCCGGTGAGGGCGGCGGTGAGGGCCGGCTTTCGGTGTCTGGACACACAAGCTCCTTCGGTTGTGGGGTCGGGCATCCGGTCCGCTTAATTAGGTAACCGTCCTAACAAATGCCCTGCCCACAATTCTGGCATCGAACGCCCGCCCACCGGAAGAGCGGAGAAGGGATGCCGCCGCCCGCGGCCGCCCGTCGCCCCGGCGTCAGCGCGCCGGCGTGATGGTGACGGTCTCGGCGCCGGGGTCGATCGTGAAGGCGAGCACGCGGGTGGCGGCATCCCACTCGACGACCTCCCCGCCCTCGACGGCACCGCCCTGCGGGAACCGGTCGGCGGGGAGGTACGCCTCGCTCGTGCCGCCCGGGTCGCCCGTGCCGTCGAGGTGCAGCACGAGCTCGCCGTCGCGGACGGTCCAGGACGACACCGGTCCCGCCAGCACACGCGGGTGCGGGCGATCGATCGTGCTGACGAGGTTCCGGGGCGTGCCGTCGGACTCGTACGGCCCCCAGCTGCCCGGATCGCGAGACCAGTACACGACGCCCATCCCCGCCGCGTCCGCGGTGCGGTAGACGAGATCGACGTAGTCGAGGGCGCCCGGAAGGGTGGTGTCGAGGCCGAACTCGCCGAGGATGACCGGCACGCCGCCCAGCGCTTCGGCGGCGCGCGTCGTGTTGGACGCCCACGCGGACACCGTGCCCGTCACGAGGTCGCGGCTGATGCCAGAGAAGCCGTCGCCGAGGTCCATCGGCAACGGGTACAGGTGCGGGCAGAACGCGATGCGCGGATCGCCTTCGCGGGCGTCGTCGATGCGGCCGAGCCCCGTCGGCAGACCCCAGTTGAACCCGAGCGCCTGGGGCTCGACGCACACCCACGTGTCGGCATCCACGTCGCGGATCGCGTCTGCGGTGCGCTGGTACAGCGACGTCAGCGGTCCGGCCTCGAAGGCGGGGCCCTGCACCGTGCCGCCGTAGGGCTCGTTCATGAGGTCGTAGGCGACGACGGCGGGCTCGTCGGCGAAGCGCTCGGCGACGGCGCGCCACGCGTTCGCGTAGTGTTCGGCGAGCTCCGGGTGCTCCCCGGTGGTGTTCCAGAAGTTGTCGAACGCGCGGATGACACCGGGCTCGAGGTAGTACAGCTCCCACATGTCGTGGTCCGCGACCGGCAGCCCGTCCATGTACGTCGCCCACTCGGGCGCGCCGTTGCCGGTGTCGCCGCTCGGCGTGATCGCGCCGCTCCACAGGTCCTGATGCATGTCGAGCATCACGTGATAGCCGCGGTCGGCGTACCAGCCGACGCGCTCGGCGACGTCGTCGAGGTAGTCCTGGTCGTACTCCCCCGGCTGCGGCTCGACCTTGCGCCACGAGATCAGGAACCGCACGAAGTCCGTACCGGTGTCGGCATATTCGGCGTCGAGGTCGTCCTCGGTGAACGCCGGCATGCCGTCGGGCGCCGACTTCGAGCTCGACGCGGTGTTGAACCCGTTCGCGACGATCGTGCGACCGTCGTCGTCCTGGACGAAGGACGAGACGGATGCCGGACCAGGCGTCCGCAACGCGGCTGCGGCGCCGCCGACCACGACCAGGGCGCCGAGAGCGATCGCCAGCATGGCGCGCGGACCGAGCATGCGAGACCGTCCTCTCCGACGGGGCCGGCGCGGGCCTCCGGGGGTAGGGACCCGCGCGCATCGGAGGCTATCATCGACCGGTGCCGACGAAGACACCCCCCGCTCTCGGACGCTCCGACATCACGACGCTCGCGATGCTGCTCGTCCTCGCCGTGCTGGCCGGGATCTGGCCGCTCACCGGCACGCTGACCACGTGGGTCCCGTACCTCGCGATCCCCGCGGCCGTCGGGCTCCCGTACCTGTGGCCGCCGCTGCGCCTCATGCCGCTCGGCGAGACCACGTGGGCCTTCTGGGTCGCCGACACCGTGGGGGTGCTCGTCATGCTGGCCGTCGCCTGGGCGATGCTGCGCGCCTCCTCCCGCAAGCGGCTCCGCCCGCGAGCGGGCCGCGCGTTCGGCCGCGGGCTGTGGGTGACGGTCGTCGCGATCGTGGCGGGCAACCTCGTGCGCGCCGTGTTCTCGAGCTTCGTGGTGCATGCCGACCTGGGCACCTACGTCGCGACCGTGGCCGCCGGCATCCTCGTCTCGGCTGTCACCGCCATCGTGCCGGGCCTTCTCGTCGGCGCGGCCGCCGCGATCGCCGCCGCGACCGTGCGCGCCCCGCAGACGGCCTGAGTCGCGGCGCCGCGCTTCGTCTCGTCGCTGGCGCTCCTCGCTCAGCGACCGGACCCTGAGTAACCCGGACGCTGAGCGAGCGCCAGCGAGACGAAGCGCGTGCCCGGAACGCCGCAGCTGCCTCCGTCACCACGCTTCGTCTCGTCGCTGGCGCTCCTCGCTCAGCGACCGGACCCTGGGTAACCCCAGACAGATAGACCCCAATAAGATC